>WRCI01000083.1 GCA_009784145.1 Methanobrevibacter sp. | reverse complement strand
TTATAGATTATACTCTTTATATAGACTTTTATATAGTATATTCTTATATATTATACTTTTTTTTAAAATTATATCTATATTTAATATAAATTTTAAAAAATAATAAGAAAACTAAAAAGAAATTTCAGAAAAATTAAAAAAACTATTAATAAAAATATTGATAAATAAGAATAAAAAATTAAATTGAATTAACTTGAAAAATTAAGGAAAAAAGAATATAAAATAAATAATGAAAAATAAAAAAATAAAAGAAAAACATCTAAATTTCAGTTTATGTGAAGCTAATTAGATTGTTTTCTGTGTTGAATTGAGATATCACATTTCTAGAATCAAGTCTTACAAATTTAGGCAAGTTTCTGTATTTTTTAGGAACTGAGAATTTTACATAAATACTTACAGATTTTCCTGCTTTTAATGATTTTACTCTAACAGTTTTTGCTAATTTATTTATGTTTTTGTTAATAGCTAAATTTTTATTTGGACCATAGAAAATTCTTAAATGGCTTGCTTTTGCATCCAATACACCTATGTTTCTTACAACTATCTTTAATGCAACTACATTTCCTTTTCTATCATTGAATCTAGTTAAACCTCTTACAGCAAGGTTTGCCTTTTCTTCAACATATACTTTGTAAATTTTAGTACAATCCCTCCATTGGGTGACATTATACCCTCCAAGGTCACGACTAGGTTCATTTCCAGTAGCATTAATAGTCAATTTTATAGTATAAACACCAGGTCTTTTAAATGTATGGGAAACATCAATTCCTCTCTTTTTAGTTCCATCACTAAACTCCCATTCAGCACTTCTTAATCTTATGGTTGGACCAGCATTTTTATTTATTGCAGCTTTAAAACTTGACTTTTTGTTGATTTTAAAAACATTATCTCCTTCTTTTGGAAGAATAATAGCATCATTTAAACTAATAGAAACTATACTCTCATCATCAGAATGAATTAGAGAATTTCCATCCATACTAATAGATTTAGCTGAAACAACTGATATTGAAGCTATTATAAATATTATAAATATTATTCCTAAAAAAGTTATTTTTGTTTTTATATTATCACCTCGTCTTTTTAAATTCAAACAAATATTTTCTTAAATTTAGTTAAAATTTTGATTTATTAAAGTCTTAATTTATTAAAAGTTTTGATTTATTAAAGTCTTAATTTATTAAAGTCTTGATTTACTAAAGTTTTAAACTTATTAAAACCATATTTTAAGATTTAAGCTACTCGTAAAAAATTGTTAGACTTGACAGATTCAGATACTCTATTAGTAGAATCTGCCATTAAAAATATTCCATTTTTTCTGTATTTTTTTTGTAAAACAAAATTGTTAGCTTTAACAGATGCTCTAATATCCATTATCTTATTCAAAGGTATGCTTACTTTAACAGATTTTCCTGCTTTTATAGATGGGATTTTAGCTGTATCTATGCGATTAAATTTTTTATTACCATTATGAAGTCCAAGAGTGTTTGCTTTAGCAACTTTGGCTCCTTGATTCTTTATACTTATTCTTAAAAAGACAGTATTTCCTCTAGAATAGAGTGATTTAGATGTGAATCTATTATGGTTGATTTTAAGATCAGGTCTTTTAACTACCTGTACTCTATAAGTCTTTGTATAATTTCCTATAACATTAATATTGCCTGCATTAATTTCAGTTACTTGTAATTTAAGAGTATACCATCCAGCTTTTTTGTATGTGTGAGTAGCATTTACTCTTTTCTTTACTTTACTTTTATCACCAAAATTCCAAGTAGCTTTTGTAACTGTTGCATTATTTCCAAAAAGATTTTCAGAAAAAGAATGATATTTGATTTTTTGATTAGCATTTATTCTAATTGCATCATGTCCTTTATTTTTAGCAATAGAATCTCCTTCAGATATTTTCATAGAAATTATTGAATCATCTGCTGCAGATACAGTTGTTATTGAAGCCATTACAGCCACAATAAATATTATTCCAATGATTGATACTTTTAATTTGATAAAATTACCTCCTTCTAAACCATTGCTAAGGTTAAATTTTTAATTAATTATTTTAGTATTATATAATTATTTTAATTAATTATTTTAGTATTATATAATTATTTTAATTAATTAATTTTAGATATTAATAATATTATAATAGTAAATATTATAATATGTAATTGTAATTTAATAATTATCTAAATATTCTTAAATTATTTGATTTAATAGATTCTGATAATCTATTTTGTGGATCAATTCTTAAATGTTTGATTTTATTTTGATGTTTAACTGGTACTTTAAACTGGATATCAACACGTGTAGATTTTACAACTGGTTTTGTTATGGTTTTACCTTTAGAAACAACTTTCTTATAAACTACTCCTTTTATAGGTTTAACAGAAACAGTTTGAGAGAATCTACTTAATTTCTTGTCGGCAAATCCCAGTCTGATTTGTGTTGCCTTTGAGTCTGACATTCCATAGTTTTTTATGATAATTCTAAAAACAACAGTATTATCCTTTGAAGCTGGAGATCTCATTATTTTAGTTGCTTTAAGATCTGCTTTATTAACTACATGAATTTTAAAAGTTTTTGTAGAATCTATCCAAGTCCAATTATCAGATGGATTATCTCCCCAGTAAGAACCTGGTCCAGTTGCATTGATTCTCATTTTAACAGTATACCAACCAGTTTTACGGAAAGTTTTACTTGTACTTAATCCTCTAGCTTTGCTACCATCACTAAAAGTCCAAACAGCACTTGTAACTTTTATATTTTTACCTTCGTAATTTTTTGCCATTGCTCTTAATGATAACTTTTGTCTAAGTCCTGTTTTGATATATACGGCTTTAGATTTAGATGTTAATAAATCACCATTCTTAACAGATAAATGATTAACTGCATCTCCTTTAGGAATGTCTGTAACTATTGCACCTTTACTCGGATCATCTTCATCCAATAATTCTACATTTGCAGATATATCTACAGAGGCAGAAATAGAAGACAATGAAGCAAAAATACATATCAAACATATTATTCCAAAAATAGTCAGTTTTGTCTTTATGTTAACTCCCTCCATAATGACTAAAACAATAATATTCAGTTTTTAGCTCAATTTTAATAATTGTTGATATGAAATTTTTTTAATTTTTATATTATTAAATCATATGAACATTTATTATTATGTTTTACATAATATATATAGTTTGTTATTTTTTGAAATTTATAAAAATTTCATGAATTATGATAAAAAATAAGTTGAATAAATAAATTATTATTATAATATATTCTATATAATAATTTATAATAATATATTATACTAGAATTTATAAAAAGTGTTATAATAATTTATTTTATAAAATTTATAATAATTGATTTTACAAAACTTTAATATAATTAATCTTATAAAAGTTATAATAATCAATTTTATAAGCATTTATAGTTTTTAATTGTGATATTGTACTCAATATATAATAGTACTCAATATATAATACCAATATATGTTTTTACTCATTCTTATATTTTACTCTATATTCATTACATATATTACATAATTTTAGTCTTTTATTTATAATGTATAATATTTTTTCTTTATAATATATATTATTGTATGTTTTAGTATATATATTTTGTTATTATGAAACAAATTTTTAGTTATTTAAAAGAAATTTTATGAAAATATATGTCTTTTTTAAGAATATACTTTGCTTTTTAAAATTTATTTATTTTTTAAAAATTTATATTTGTGTCTTTTTTAAAATAAAACTTGTTATAAACCTATAAATAGCAATTATAAATATTTGTAATACTAATTGATTGTTTATTCTTATTTTTAAATTTAATCAAGAATAAACAATTAACTTAATATATAACAATTTCATAAAATATAATTGGTTCAATTATAATATTAATCTTTAAAAAATCAAAATGATTTTTTTTATAATGAATTTTTCAATATATTGGATAACTATTGCTTGATAACTATTTGAAGGTTTAGGAGATTTAAATGACTTGTAATATTTTAGTTGGTGGCGCTTGGGGAGATGAAGGTAAAGGAAAATGCATAACTTATCTTTGTGATAATGATCGCCCAGATATAATAGCTCGTGCTGGTGTAGGACCCAATGCTGGTCACTCTGTAGAATTTAATGGTGAAAAATATGGACTTAGACTTACTCCATCTGGTTTTGTAAATAAAGATGCAAAACTTCTTATTGGTGCAGGAGTTTTAGTTGATCCAGAAGTTTTTTTCCATGAATTAGATTATCTTAAAAAATATAATGTAGATGGTAGATCATTTGTAGATTATAGATGCTCTACAATAACCCCTGATCATAAACAGCGTGATCAAAGTTCAGAACATCTTTTTAAGAAGATTGGTAGTACTGGTACTGGTTGTGGTCCAGCTAACTCTGATAGAGTTATGAGAACTGTGCAAATGGCACAAGACATTCCTGAACTTGAAAATTATACTTGTAATGTCCCATTAGAAGTAAATGAAGCTATTGACAATGGAGAAGATGTTTTTATAGAAGGTTCTCAAGGTTTTGGACTTTCTCTTTATTATGGAACTTATCCTTTTGTTACAAGTAAAGATACAACAGCAAGTACTTTTGCAGCTGATGTTGGTGTTGGACCAACTAAAATAGACGAAGTAATTATTGTATTTAAATCATACATAACTCGTGTAGGAGAAGGACCTTTCCCATCTGAAATGCCTCAAGAAAAAGCTGAAGCAATGGGTATTGAAGAATATGGAACAGTTACTGGAAGACGAAGAAGAGTAGGTCTTTGGGATATGGATTTAGCTAAAGAAGCTTGTATGATAAATGGTGCAACCCAGATAGCTCTTACATGTGTTGATCGTTTATATCCTGATTGTGAAAGAACTCAAGATTATTCTACTCTTTCAGGTGAAACAAAAAGTTTCATTGATGAAATCGAACAAGAAACTGGTGTTCCAGTTACAATAATTTCAACTGGTCCAGATTTAAAAGATACTATTGATTTAAGAAAAGAGCTATTGTAACTATTTAGTTATTATAGCTAATTTTATATTATTATTTTTGATATTTTTTAATTAATATTAGTATTTTTATATTATTTATCTTTATTCTTTAATCATTATTTTGATTATAGCTATTATTTTATTATTTTAAATCTATTTTTAATTATTATAGCTATTTTTTAGATTTTATTACTAACTTTTAGATTATATTACTATTTTTATAATTAGCTATAAAATTACTTCTTTTTTTATATTATAACCTTATTTTTTATCAAAAATTTATTTTTCTATTTTTTCTTTATTTATTCCTCTTTTTACCTAATTTTATAAACTGATGAAAAACTATTACAAAAAATTTATAAGTATTGAAAATTAAATAATAAATTAATAATAAAACATAATAAATTAATAAAAAATATGTTTATGACATAGCTTTTACTAGTAATATATCAAAAATAGGTGGAAATATGAATACCGATTATATAATAAATAACTATAAATTTGAAAAACTAAATAAAAAACATAACTTAAGCAAATTCCTATATGAATCAGATGATTTAAATGATTTTATAAAAAATGATGCTTTAAAACAACAAGAAGAAAATTTAAGTACTACTCAACTTGTTTTATGTGATAATGAAATAATTGGATTTTTTTCATTACTAACAGATACAATAGAAATAAAATATATTCAAGATAATAAATCAATAGACTCAATAAAAGGACATAAACCACAAGTCAAACTATTACCTGGAATAAAAATAGGTAGATTTGCAATCAATGATAAGTATGCTAATAAAGGTATTGGAACAGAAATAATAAAACAAATTATTCTTGATATAATATCCTTATCAAAACAAATAGGTTTGCGGTTTATAATAGTTGATGCTTATGCAAATGCATATTATTTTTACAAAAAAACAAATTTTGTTAATATAAAAAAAGATAATAAAATTTTAAAAAAGATTGGTAAAATAATAGAAAGAGACCCACAACGTACTTTCACAATGTATCAAGATATAAAATATGTTAAAATATGAAATGTACTCTCCTTTTTGTGGCAGCTTCCTTTAATTCTTTTTTAAATTTTTTATCTTCTTTAGTAGGACCTGCTTTCATTCTTTTTAAAAATTCACAAGCATCTTCTCCTTCTAAGGTAGGTGTGATTCCAATTGGTTTTGCCATATTTTTTCCTCCATTTATTAATAATTCATTAATTCTTATTATATAATATTAACAACATATTATATATAATTTATTATTTAAAAAAATAAAAAAACAAAACATAACGTTATATAAGAAATAAAATTAATTTTACACAGCAAAAAGGAAAATAAACCTGAATAAAAAAGTATTAGTAAAAAATAAGAAAAATGATAGTTTTCAAGCAAAAATAGCTATTTATAGTAACATTAGCTATTTACAACAAAACTAGTCAAAATTATGTGGTTGTTTCAATGTTCCATAATTTCCATCTTTTATAGCTATTTCTGTAAAATCAAGAGATTTTTTAATTGAAATATTCAAATCATTTTTTTTTATCATGAAACCAGCTAATGCAGCTGAAAATGAACATCCACTTCCATGAACATTATCTGTTTTAAAAAGAGGTTTTTTAATACTAGTTATTTTACTATTATCTCTTGTTTCATTATTAGATTTATTATAAATAGTATTAATTCCATCTAAATGCCCCCCAGTAATAATTACATTAGAAATCTTACCAATTTTAGAAGCAGCACGACTAGCATCATCTGGATTATTTATTTTCATTCCTGAAAGTAATTCTGCTTCATATACATTAGGTGTAGTTATTAAACAATGTGGAAGTAAATATTTTTTAAGAGAATTAGCTATTTCTTCTTTTGCAAGATTTCCACCAGCACTTGCAACCATTACAGGATCTACAACAAGATTAATATTGTATTCCTTGATTTTCTTAGCTACTATTTTAATTATTTCTGTAGAATACAACATTCCAGTTTTACCATAATTAATGTATTCTCCATACTCATCAAAAATAGAATCTATCTGTTCTTCAATATATTCAGTATCTATAGCTAAAGAAGAAAAGACTTTTTTAGGATTTTGAGCAGTTAATGCAGTTATAACTGAAGTTCCATGAATTCCAAGAGCAGTGAATGTTTTCATATCTGCTATTATTCCTGCTCCTCCTGAAGGATCAAATCCAGCTATTGAAATTCCCATCATTTAATTAATTCTCCTATAAATTATCTAATTAATTCTCCTATAAATTATCTAATTAATTCTCCTATAAATTATCTAATTAATTCTCCTATAAATTATCTAATTAATTCTCCTATAAATTATCTAA
>WRCI01000082.1 GCA_009784145.1 Methanobrevibacter sp. | reverse complement strand
ATAAAATAAGCTAATTAAATAAGTTAATGAAAAATAATAATAAAAATATAATTTATATGAGATATACTAAAAAATAATGATTATAAAAAAGATATAATGAAAAATAATAATAAAAATATAATTTAAGAAGAATATAATAAAAAGAATATAATAAAAAGAATATAATAAAAAGAATATAATGAAAAGAATATAATGAAAAGAATACAGCAAAACTAAAATTAAAAAATAATAAAATTATTCATTGAAAAAAGGAGCTATCTCTTTTAATCCTTTTTTTATATTATCAGAATCTCCATAAAGAGCAACAGTAACATCGTCTTCAAATTCAATGATTAAATTAAAATATTCAGCTATTTCTTGAAAACGATCCTCAGCAATAGGTTTTTTAAGATGGACTTTTCCAGCAGAAAATCCTGGTGGGGCAGATCCAATGAATCTAGAAGCTGTTTCTGCTTGTTTATAGATTTCTTCCCCAAGGTTAGCTCTTCTTAATTTATCCACCCATTCATTATAGTATTCCTTATCAATTTCTTCAGCATAGCTAAGAAGTTTATCTTGAACATTAGTAATAATGATATTAGCTCTATCAAACTCTTTAATCATATCAAGGTGAGAAGTATCTCTTTTATAAAAGTTAATAGAAGTTTTAAGGAGACTTATTTCTTTATTTATAGAACTAGGAACATCTACTCCTTTTTTTTTAAGATTCGTAAGTAAATCAACTAATATTAACCAAGTTTGTTCAATAGGTAACACTATAGTCCTCCACCCAAATCATGTTATATTAATATTTAAATTAATTTATCTTAAAACAAAGTATTTTAAAACAAATTAGATTATAATAATTTATTTTAAAACAAATTAACTTATAATAAGTTATATTAAAACAAATTAACTCAAAACAAATTAACTTAAATTAATTTATCTTAAAACAAATTAACTTAAATGTCCTTCTAAAATTTTTATAGTTGTATGGTTTACTTTTGCATCAGCTTCTTTTAACTCTTCTTTGATTTGATCAATATTCTCATAATAATCTAAGAAAAGAACATGATGGCTTTCAGTACCTGTAATGTCCAAGATAGCTATTTCATCGTCTTCTTTTGGTTCTCTTTTTTCAATTCCTGCTTTAAACTGAACATATGGTCCATATTGAACAGGAACATCTTTAAATCTAAATATTCCGCCTAGTGTAGCTATAAACATAAATATCACCTAACCCTTATCTTAATTTTGTTAACATACTACTAACAAATATTTAATAATTAAATCATGCTTTTATATTAATTAAATCAAATTATTAGTAATATATAAAATTTTTATAAAATTTATTGATTTATTTATAATATAATTAATATAATTTAACTACTATAAAAAATTATTGTTTATTAAGATATTTTAAATATTAATCAAAAAAAAATCTACAAATTAATTTATCAAATAAACAAAAGTATTTTCAAATAAAATTTAAATTAAAAAATAAAATTTAATAGCTATTTAATAATGATAATAATAGCTATTTATTAAATTAATAACTATTTATTAATCGGCTGCATTTACATAGGCATCATATGCTGCATATATATTAAAAATAATAGCTAAAAGCCAAATGAAAGAAAATGTTGTTGCGCCTATTAAATAGAAAATAATAGCTACTACTAAGAAAACAATTGCTTTCATAATGCCTTGACCACCATATAATTGTCCTAATCCTGGTAAAATTAATGACAATATTGCTGCAAGGATTTTACTAGCCAATTAATCACCTCCTTTTTATTCATAAAATTTATAATTTATTATATCATAAATCAATTGATATTTTTTTAGAAATAATAATACTAATGCTAATAATACCAATAATAATAATATTCTTATTTTATATTGTGTATTTTGCTTTATTTATAGTTTTAGTTTTTTAATTCTTTAATTTTTAAATAAATTAATAATTTATAGCTGATTTAAAACAATATTTTATTCAATCAAATAAAAAAAAATATATAAAATATTATAAAAAAATAGCTAAAAAACAGTCACGATATAAAAAATAGCTAAAACAATCCCAAAAACAACACCAAAATAAAAAAATATGTAAAACAGGCTAAAAAAACAATAATAAACAATCAATAATATAAAAAATTATAAAACAAAATAGAATAAGTAAAATAAAAAATAGATTATATAATAAAAAAATAAAAAAAGTAGTAGAGAAGAATTTATCTCTACAACAAGCTAAGCTTGTTAAATATAAAAAAACTTCGTTTTATGACTTGAAAAGCTAAAGCTTTTCAAATAAAGAAAACTCTATTTATTCTCCAGCAGATTTATCAGCTTCTTCAACTATTTTTGCAAGAGCTGGAGCAGCATCTATTAAGTGAGAATCTAGAGTTAACTCATCAGCACCTAATCCCATAGCTAATCCTAATAATTGAGCTAAATGGAAAACAGGTATTGAGAAGTCAGTACCGTACATTTTGTTTACTTCAGTTTGACCTACATCAAATTGTAAGTGACAGAATGGACAAACTTCTACAATAGCATCGACGCCTGCTGCAGTCATGTTATCTAGTTTTTCTTTAGTGAAACTTGCAGTTACATCTATGTCTCTGGATCTTAATCCTCCACCTGCACCACAGCACATCATTTTGTCTTTGTAAGGTATGGATTTAGCACCAGTAGTTTCTACTAATTCATCTAAAATAGTTGGTTTTTCTGCGTTATCAATTTGAATTTCTGCAGATGGTCTTAAAAAGTGGCATCCATAGTGAACAGCTACATTTAAATTTAATGGGTTTGCAACTAATTCTCCAAGTTTGTCAAGACCAACATCATTGTATAAAATTTGAGCAAAATGGTTTACATCAATGGTTCCTTTGAATTCTCTACCTGCTTCAGCTAAAACTTCATTGATTTCATTTTTCATTTCATCATCATGTTTTAACATATGGTTGGTTTCAAATAAGGATCCAAAACATCCATTACATTCAGTCATTATGTCAGAGCCCATATCTTCTGCAATAGTAATGTTACGAGCAGCGATAGAAGCCCAAGTTTTTTTATCAAAAGAACCAAATACACCAGGAGCAGGACAACAGGAAGCTCCTTCCATGTCTTTGAGTTCTATATCAAGTTTATCAAATAAAATTCTTGTTGCTTTTTCAATACCAGGATAACGGTTGTTCATAATACAACCTAAGAAATATGCGATTTCCATTTTTATTCCTCCAGTAAAAAACTTATTCAAGCTCTCCAGTTTCTTTGTTAAATCCAATTAAGTCATTGAATCCAGTGACTTCACAGATTTTTCTTACTTCTTCTAAAGCTTCTGGGAATGAATGTACAGTTGGTGGTAATTCGTCAAGTCCAACTCTTTTTCTAAGTTCCATAGTTGCATCGTTAATTGGTACACCGTGACCAGTTTTTATAACAAAAGAGCCAGTAGCTTTATGTGCATCAGCCATAAATCCATTTTGTGCAGCAATATTCCTTGCCATTTTGACGATTTCTACGATTTTAATTTCGCGAGGACATCTTTCTTGGCAAGTGTAACAAGTAGTACACATCCATAATGCATCATCAGTGATTACATCATTTTTTAATCCCATTAAACATTTCCTAACTAATTGTCTTACTCTGTAAGGAGTTCTTCTTCCAGAAGGACATCCACCACTACAAGTACCACATTGGAAACAAATTTCTACAGAATCTATTCCTGCATTTTTAAAAACTGCAGTGAAATCTGGATCAACATCAGCTAATGTTAATTTATTTTCATCAGTATTTAATAGAGTCATATTATCTCCTTTTTCTTCTTTAGTATTTTTAACATTCTCTTTTTTAGTATCTTTAACTTTTTCTTCTTTAGTTTCTTTTGAAGAACTTTCTTCAACTTCTGCTACTTCAATTTTTTTAGCTTCAGTTTTTTCACTTGAAGAAGAATCAGCTTTTTTTTCTACTTTTGTATTTGAGTTTGCCTGTTTAGGTTTCAAATCAGCTGGTTTATCTGATTTATTCTGATCCAACACCTGTTCATCAGAAATATCCTCAACTACTTCATTTTGTGACCCTGTAAAAAGGGCTTTTAGACGTTTAAAAACAGACATGAAAACACACCTTGGATAATCATAAATAAGTGCTTGACACTTATTTCAAATCCTTAATTATAATTGGAAAAACTTTATATATAAAGCTTACTAAATTTTTCTAAACTGTAACCTAAAAGGCACCACTTTGAATATGTGGTTGTGAAAGCTAAATTTTAGCTATACTTGTTTAAAATCTATTTATATTACTTTTATTTATAAATTTATTTTTATTTAGATATATTGTATCTTTATATAGTCTTTTTTATTTATATTGTATCTTTATATAGCTTTATTTACTTATATAATACTTTTATATAGTTTTTTTATATATTATTCCCTATATATTTATTTATATTTGTTTTTTATTAAAAATATATATTTATTTAATATTTATACTTATTATTTATCTTTAATTTTAAAATAAAGATATATAATAATTTATATAAAAAAATATATAAATAAAATTATAATAGTATATAAGAATATATAATAAAATAATATAAAATCTATTAATTTAAAACCTATTATAATTTTATATTAAATTTAAAATCTATTATATTATTATATTAAATTAAATTTAAAATCTTATTAAATATTCAATAATTAAAAGGAATTATATGAAAACAAAATTTGAAATAAAAGATCATGATGGTCCTGGAAGACTTGGAAAACTTGGAGAAACTCTAACTCCAAACATATTCAATGAAAAAGATTCTAACACACGAGTAGCTAAAGATGAACCTTCAGCTTATAATGTTGATAGAGAGATTGCAGAGTGGAGTGTTAGAAAAACTATTGAATTAGCAAAAGAAGAAAAAGAAAAAAATCCAGACTGTGATATAGCTGTTATACAAGGATCAAAATATATTGATCTTAGAATCCAATGTGCCAAAGAATTAGAATCCTTAGGATACAATGGTCTTATAATAGCTAATGGTGATAATTTACTTCTTCATCCACGAGACCTTGTAAACATGACAATAGCTATTAGAGAAAATATTAAACCAAGTATGTGCTTAATATTCACATTTGCAGAATGTTCATTTATTCCACTTCTTAGCTATATGGGAATCGATGGATTTTTATCTGGGGCAGATGAATATTATAGCTATTTAAATGTAATGATGACAACTACTAAAAACTATGACCTTGAAGTATATAATATATATGAAATGAATCAAGAACAAATAGCTACTTGTAATAAACATACAATTGATTTTGTTTTAAGAGAAACAAGAGAACATATGAAAAATAAAACCCTTAGAAACCTTGTAGAAGAAAGAGGAGTTACAAGCCCTCAAATAGCTTCGGCTCTTAAAATCTTAGATAAATATCATCAAGATTACCTGCAAAAGTATACTCAATTGTATTGAATATAAAATTAAATATGAGTGGTTAAAGTGGATTTTATAGAATTTTTAGAAAATATAAGAGAAGAAGAGAGAATAAATAATCTAGTTGAAGGATTAATAGCTACTGATAAAGAAAAAGAAAAACTTGAAAAATTAGCTGAAAAGAATGTAAAAGCTATTGAATATTTTCTGGATATATTAAATAAATGAAACAGTTATTTAAATTGAAAATCGTTCTTATTTTATAAATAACTTTACTTATAAAAATAATTACTTACTTTATAAAAAATACTACTTTTAAAAATAATTCTACTTTTAAAAATAATTACTTACTTTATAAAAAATACTACTTTTAATTAATATAATTTTTCAAAAATAATTACTTACTTTATAAAAAATACTACTTTTAAAAATAATTCTATTTTTAAAAATAATTTTCCTTTTATGAAAAATTGTTTAAATTAAAATTAATTCTTATTTTATTAAAAAATTACACTATAATACTAAAATTACACTATTAACTGAAAATTACTCTTTAAAGTTAAAATAAAGCTTATTAAAAGAAAAACTTTAAATAGTATCTAAAAAAATATTATTACATATGAAAGAAAATTTAATAAAATCACAAAATAAGAATGAAAATAATTCTAAAAAAGAAAATTATTCTAAAGAAGGTTTCACTGTAGATACTTATAATTCTATGGAAGATTTCTGGTTTTCAGTGTATATGGTTGGTGAAGATAATAAAACACAACAAAGAGGTTTACTAGAAACTTTAGGAATAGATATTGAAGGAAATATAATATCAGTAGATACTAAGATGCCACCAGACATTGAAGGCAAAAAAGGTTCTTTTTTTGATTGTCATCTTAAAACAACTTGTGATAAAAAGATAATTATAGAAGTTCAGCAAAATCGTACCTCTGACTTTGAAGCAAGGTTATTAACTTACGGATCTAAAATGATAACATCCTCCATACAGAAAGGAGAAAACTACGACAAAGCAAAAAAGGCTATAGTGATAGCTATATGTGACTTTAAGTTCTTGAAATCACCATTATACCATAATATTTTCACAATAAATAATAAGAATCTCAATATTCATGAAGAACTTACAGATAAAATAGAAATCCATACTTTGGAAATGCCTAAAGTCAGACAATTACCATTATATAATAAAATGAAAAAATATTTAAAAACAAAAAACCATAAAAAATATATGAGTATGAGTAATGAATTAGAATACTTACTTTTTATTGATAATGAAACAAGTCATGAAATGAGAAAGGAGATTGTTAAAATGGGAAATGAAGGAATAGGTGAAGCATTTAAAAAAATAGAAGAAGCACTACAAGACGAAGACACATACGACATCTACATGACCTACAAAATAAAAGAAATGGAACAAAAAAACATAATGCACGAAAGAGAAAAAATAAAAGAAGAAAAAGGAATAAAAAAAGGAATGGAAAAAGGAATGGAAAAAGAAAAAATTGAAATTGCTACTATCCTGAAAAACGACGGGCATAGTATTGAATACATAGCTAAAACCACAAAATTGAATCCAAAAATCATTGAAAAACTATAAATAGTGTAAAAAGAAATTTTCCCCATAAAACCAATGAATAATTCACAATTAAATTATACAATTAACTAATTATTTTCTATAGATAATGAAACAATTCATGAAAAAGGAGATTGTTAAAATGGGAAATGAAGGAATAGGTGAAGCATTTAAAAAAATAGAAGAAGCACTACAAGACGAAGACACATACAACATCTACATGACCTACAAAATAAAAGAAATGGAACAAAAAAGTATACTAAATGAAAGAGAAAAAAGAGGAATAGAAAGAGGAATAAAAAAAGGAATAAAAAAAGGAATAAAAGAAGAAAAAATTGAAATTGCTACT
>WRCI01000081.1 GCA_009784145.1 Methanobrevibacter sp. | reverse complement strand
TTTTCCACCTCTAACTCCCCAGTTATTAAGTGGTTGTTCATTAATAAATATAAAAATAGATTCTTTTTCTATATTTAATTTATCATTTAATCTTTTAACAATAGTAGAAAATAATAATCTTTTTGTTTCATCAGATCTTCCAGAAAACATAGATATTTCAATCAAATATCTGTAAGGATCTTTCATTTCAAACAGTTCTTTTTCATATTCCTTAATAAGAATATTTTTATCATCGGAAGGAAGTTTTAAAACATCAATGATAGAATTAAGGACTTCTTCTTTAAATTTACTTAAAAAAATTTTATCCTTATCTTTAGCTAAAGATATTTTAGTAAATGGCATAAAATCACCTAAATTTTTTTAATCACATTTATTCTAATTAAAATAAAAATTAAATTAAAATATTATTCTAATATAATTATAATATGATAAAACATGAATAATAAATAAATTATTATATATAATAATTTATAATAAATTATAAAATAAAATGATTATAATCATCTAAAAAAGCTAATAGAGAAGATTAAGATATTAAACCTTATTTCTCCAATTCATTATATAAATTTGGTAAAAATGCACCTATATCAGTGACTATACTTAAAACTTGAGCACTTCCCCTATCAGCTAATTTTGTAACTGTAGCTGGATTAATATCAACACAAATACTCTTTACTTTTGAAGGTAACATATTACCCGTAGCTATTGAATGTAACATTGTAGCTATCATAATAACCATATCAACATCCCTTGCATATTCTCTCATTGTTTCTTGAGCTTCTATAGCATCAGTAATAACATCTGGAAGTGGACCATCATCACGGATAGATCCTGCTAAAACATATGGCACATTATTTTTAACACATTCATACATTATTCCTTTATTCAAAGTTCCATCTTCAACAGCATTACTAATAGAACCTGAACCATTGATAGTATTAATAGCTCTCATATGATGAGTATGACCTCTACTTACAACTTCCCCTGTTTTTACACAAACTCCAAGAGAAGTTCCATAAAATGCATTTTCAATATCATGAGTAGCTAAAGCATTTCCTGCAAATAAAACATCAATATATCCTTTTTTAATCATTTTAGCCATTAAATCTGCAGAACCTGTATGGACAATAGCTGGTCCTCCAACAATAGCTATTTTTCCACCTCTTGATTTTATCTCTTTAATCTCAGA
This sequence comes from Methanobrevibacter sp., assembly GCA_009784145.1. Classification (GTDB taxonomy): domain Archaea; phylum Methanobacteriota; class Methanobacteria; order Methanobacteriales; family Methanobacteriaceae; genus Methanobinarius. The sequence goes on along the minus strand of WRCI01000081.1, from coordinate 6,312 downwards.
GGCAATTTTTTTAATTATACTCATCAAAGGTTTTTCAGAAGAAACTTCACTATTCATAAATTCAAAAGCACCTTGTTTACCCCTTGTTCGCTGCGGAGGAGTGACACGTATTCCTTCACGACCAACAACGATTAATTCTCCTTTTTTTATTCTCCCAATAGGTTTACAATGAGCCTTGCTTTTATTATTTTCATCTTCATCAATAACAATCATACAGTCCATTTCAATGTTTTCAACAAGTAACCAGTTACCTTTATAAAGAACATGTGTTATGTGATTAGTAGTTGAGTAGAAATTTTCTGGAGCTACCTTATCTTTTGGAGAAGCTACTAATTCAACTTCGTCTATTGCAGATATTGATGCTCCAATTTCACTTAATTCATCTAAAATTTGATTTAAAAGAGATGGAGACTCTGCTGAAACAATTATTTTAGCTCTACTTACATCAGATTTTCTTTTCCCAACATTTAAATCGATTATTTTAAAATCTCCTCCTTTATCCATAATTATATCAAGGGTTTTTGGAAGAATTAAAGAATCGATAATATGTCCAAACAGTTCAATTTCTCTTTGGTTCATGATAAATCTCCTTATAATTTTTTAATAATTAATTTAATAGTAACTTATTTTATTTAATTATAATTTTTTTATAAATTTAATAATGTATTATAAATGTTATAAAAGAAATGAAGATTATGAAAAAAATTTTAAATTTATTAATGTAATCTTAATATCTCTTCTTTATTATCAAAATCATTATCAAAAGAAGCTATTTCATAAATATTCATTAATTTCATTATTTCTATAGACACACTATCTGCAAAAGATAGATTGTGATATTTAACTAAAGTTTTTATTGCTTTAGGATACAATTTTTTAGTTTCTGTCACTATAGTAAAATTATCCATAATATAATTATAAACAATTTCACTAGATTCAACACCAATTTTTTTATTTATTGTAGTTATTGTTTCGCTCAATATTAAATTTGAAATAACTAATTCATCTTTAGTGTCAATATAATTAGATAATTTTAAAGCATCATCATGCCATTGATCATTTTCTACAAATAGACCAATTATAAAACTACTGTCTAAAAATATCAATTATCATCACCATGCTCTATTTTTTTAATCAATTTAACACTATTAAAAGGTTTTTTTGCTTTAAAAATTCCTGCCATTTCAGATAATGGTTGTCTAACTTCATTATTAGGTTTTTGAACATCAATGAATTCTTTTTTAAGAGTTTCATTGATTATTTCAGTCTGAGTTTTTTCTTCATTGATTGCAGTTAATTTAATAGCTTTCATTAAATTTTTTTCAATATTTAAAGTAGTTCTAACCCTTTGAGAACTCATATAACACACCTCCATTAATTGTGTGTTTCTACAGTAAGAATGTTTTTTACATCAACACTATGATTTTAAATCAACACTATGACTTTACATTAAAAATATGATTTTACATTAAGAATATGATTTTACATATATTATATGATTATTCATATTTATATATTACTATTAAAATATTTTATTATGAATTTAAAAAAAATTAATTAAAATTAAACCACTTGACTAAATCCTAAAAACTTAGATTCTATATCTTAAAAACTTAGATTCTATATCTTAAAAACTTAGACTCTATATCTTAAAATAGCTGCAATTCCACCAAATGCTTTAAATAATTGCATTCCTTCTTCAGTTTCAGTGGAAATAATTTCAATATCAGAATCAACTTCTTCAGCCATTTTAACAAAATCATCAACAAGGTCTTTTACATCATGAACTTTCATCCTATCTCCACAACCATTACATACAATTTCATCATCATCATGGGGGTCTTTATAAGTGACTTTAGTTTCATGTGCACAATTTAAACATCTCATTGTTTTTCTTTTATGAGTGAGATCTTCTGAAATAAGAAGAATATCTACAGCACCCATTTGAAGATAATTTCTAACTTCTTCTTCACCATAAGCAGCTAATCCACGTTCATCAATTAGTTCTTTAAGAAACTTTTGAACAAGTTGTTTTTCTTGCATAACATCTATTTCTTCAAGAACATCCATTGATTTATCAATAACTTCTCTTATTCCAAATTCACCAGTGTAAGATGTGTCTATTGTAGTAATTACCTTGTTTTTAAGTTCATATTGAAGATAATCTCCTTTAAGAAACTCTTCTTTTGTATGGCCTGGACCTCCAAGAATAATTCCTTTAAGGTCTTCAATAGATAAAAAAGCATCATTCATATATTCCCCAATACGTTTTTTAAACTCATGAGCAGCTAAATCAATTAATCTATCAAATCTTCTTTGTGACTGACCTCCTGCTTTATGTTTTCCAGGAACCCCACTAGTTAAATGTTTTATTATATCTACTCTTTTTCCTTTTAAACTAGCTATAGTGGCTTCTTTTCTATCAATAACAGCTAATCCATAAACCTCTTTAACATCCATCATATGTTGTAAGGGCTCTAAAAAGAATTCAGAATTACAATGATAAGTATAAGTTTGAATTGGTTCAGGTGGTTCAAACACATATGTTTCCATCTTTTCTGTACCTGGTCCTCCTTTTGGAATCATTCCAACAAAAAGAACAAGACCTTTTTCAGGAGGTTTTGGGAATAATCTAAGTCTTTGAACAATAACTTCAATTGCAGATTGAACATTTTTTTTGGTTTGTTTACTTTTAATGTTAGCACTCTGAGAAAGTTCTTCACGCATATGTTTAGCAACATCACTAATTTGGCGATCATGAGGTATGTAAACTGATACTAACTCAGTTCCTCTCCCTTTTTTTTCAGATAATTCTTTGAGGGTCTTTTTAAACTCATATAATTCCTTTGAAGATACTTCTGACAATATTTTCACTCCATAATAATATAACTCTATAATTATATAACTTTATAATAATATAACTCTATAATCCTATAACTTTATAATAATAAAAGTATGATAAATAAAAATTCTATATCATATAAGATATTCTTATAATTTTAGCTAATTTTTATAGTTAAAATACTAAGTAATAATATATACCTTTATAAATTTGTAAATTCTATAATATATAGTTATATCTATTTAAGCTTTTTATAATCAGTATCATTACTTTAAATTAAGAAATTTCTTAAAAATTTCGTTCTTATTAATGTTTATAATATCCTTATTATATTCTAATATCATTATTATAAAAAATTGTATATAAATTATAAAAATTATATATAAATTATATATAAATTATAAAAAAATTGTATATAAAAATTATAAAAAAAATATAAAATATATCTTTAATTACCCAATAAACTCGCAAAAAATGATTATAATAATAATAATAATAATAATGGTTTATTGAAAAATTAATAAAGAATTAATAAAAAATTGAAAAAGAATTAATTAAAAATTAATAAAAAATTAAAGTATAAAAAATAGAAAAAGGAGTATTAAAAAATTCTATATTAAATTTTTACTCCTATTAACCTTTAGGTTTGACTTTTTTTAGATAATATGACTTAGCACTTAACTTTGTTTTTCCAAAACCTGATTCTACTTTAGGAGGACTTCCTTTTACACGTGTTACAACTTTTATTTTAAGTTGTGTCTTACTAGTTTTAGTTAGATAATAAGTCTGACTACCAAGATATTTTGAATTTTTTGTATAAACCTTATTAACCATCTTCACAGTTTTTCCATTGAAAGATGTAGTATATTTAACTATGGCTCCATTATCAGCAGTATATTTGTTAGAATCTATTTTTTTATACTTTGCTGCTGAAACAGCGTCAATAGCACTTACTGTTGCGCAAAATATGAGCAAAACTAAGACTATTCCGATTATGTATCTTTTTTTTATCATTAGATTATCACCTAAATTTTTTTATTAACTAATTTATATTACTTTAATCTATTATAAAATTTTCTATTATATCACTTTATATTATAACATTTTCTAAAAAACAAATAAATATTCAATTAATAATTAAAAAAATAAAAAAACTAAAAATGAAATTAAAAAAATAAAAAAACTAAAAATGAAATTAAAAAAATAAAAAAACTAAAAATGAAATTAAGATATAAATAAAAATAAAAAAATAACTCAATAATAGATTTTAAATTATTTTAATCTAATCTATTAACTTGTATTAAAGATTCTACTGGAACTCCTTCTATTTCAGAGATTCCTACCTTATCAATTAATACTGTTACAACTATTGGTTCTCCACCATTATCTTTAATAGCTTGGATAGCACTAGTTACAGTTTTTCCACTGGTTATAACATCATCAACTATGATTACTCTTTTTCCAGACACTGAAGCGAAATTTTCACTAATAGTTCCTTCTAAAACTTCATCACCTTCTTTTCTATGTTTTACTGGATGGAAGACTGATAATGCAGTGATGAAACCTTCTTCTAAATCTAAAAAATCAGCTATCATTGTTGCAAATGGTATTCCACTAACAGCTATTCCTACAATAGCATCTACTTCTCCATGAGCTAAAGCCATGTCACCTAATGCTGCAGAAACATGCCTAAGTCTTGAAGAAGTACCTCCTAAACTATTCCAATTAATAGCAAAATCTACTGGGACATTTTCTCTTTTTTCTTCTTTATCTAGCTTTTGCACATTTAACCATTGAGCTGTGTCCATAGATACATTAAGCTCATCAGCTATTTCTCCAACAGTAAAACCTTGTTTTCTAAGTTTATGTGCTTTTTTAATTAATTCTCGATTCATGTTTCCACCATATAATGATAATAATAACCCTTAAATAATAATAATCCTTAAATAATAATAATCCTTAAATAATAATAATAATCCTTAAATAATAATAATCCTTTAAACAATTACAATAATAATCCTTTAAACAATTACAATAATAATCCTTTAAACAATTACAATAATAATCAGAACAATTATAATAATAGTTATACTATTTTTATTCTTACAATAATTCTTTCCAATAATTTTTTCAATAATAAATCACTTTATTTCTTCTAAACCAACAGGAATTCCTTCTCTTGAAGATTTATTAGCTGCTAAAACCATTTTAAGAGCGTTTAAACCATCTTCCCCACTAATTTCTACTTCTTCATCATTGATAATAGAATTTAAAAATGAATCTAATTCATCTAACAGGGGTTCTTTATGAGTTATCTCTACTTTTTGAGCAAATTTACCATTTACATCAATACTTTGGTCTATATAATCAATAGCTATTATTCCACCAGTTCCTGTAACTTCTAATGCTCTTCTTTTATATGGAGTAAGCCAATTAACTTCCAATAAACCTGTACTTCCATTTGCAAATTTAATCATAATTTCAGCATGGTCTTCATATTCACATTTTTCAAGAATACTTCCCATAGTTGCAAAAACTTTAGTAGGATTTTCATTGAATAAATAGTACATTACATCTAAATCATGTATAGCTAAATCTATAGTTACTCCTACATCTTTTATCCTTGGAGGAAAAGGACCAACTCTTTTTGCAGAAGCAGAAACAACATCACCAATAACACCCATTTCAATAAGCTCTTTTGCTTTTTGAACTGCTGGATTAAATCTTTCTACATGACCAGTGCTTAATAAAACCTCTTTTTCTTTAGCAAAAGCTATCATCTTTTCAGCTTCTTCTAATGTAAATGCTATTGGTTTTTCCACTAAAACATGTTTATCATTTTCAATAGCTTTCATAACAACTGAAAAGTGGTGAGTGGTAGGAACACATATACTAACCATTTCAATTTTAGAATCTTTTAATAAATCTTCATATTCAAGATATCCTTTAACATCATATTTTTCACTAACATAATTTAAAGTAGTTTCACTAACATCTGAAACTGCAATAAGATTAGCATTTTCCAACCTGTCGTATACTCGAGCATGGTTTAATCCCATAGCTCCAACTCCAATAACTCCTACATTAACAGCTTTCACAAATAATCCTCCATATTAAAACAATGCCAATTAGCCATGATAATTCTATATGTAATTGTATTTTTCTAATTGATTTTATTTTACTAAATGATACAATTCCATTAATATATTATATAAATATATATTTTTATTTAAGTATATAAATTTATACAATAATTTAAATTATAAAACATTATTAAAAGTGATTATAAAAAAATAACAGCAAATAAATTAAAAATATTTAAAAATATTTTATTAAAAATTAATTTAATATTTTATTAAAAATTAATTTAATATTCTATTAAAAATTAATTTAATATTCTATTAAAAATGAATTTAATATTCTATTAAAAATGAATTTAATTAAATAAAATTTAAAATAATAAATAAGAT
>WRCI01000080.1 GCA_009784145.1 Methanobrevibacter sp. | reverse complement strand
TAATATTATTTATAATTATTATAAATAAGAATAAAATTATTATAAATAATAGTAAAAATTATTGTAAAATAAGAATTAAGATTTTAAATCTATTAAGATTTAATAATAAAAATTCTTAAAATTAATAATTATGGAGGAATAGCTAATGATAGGTAAAAAAATCCGTATAGAAAGGATTATTGATAGGAAAACTAATAGGACTGTTATTGCACCAATGGATCATGGTGTATCCATTGGACCAATCAAAGGTATAGTCAATATTAGTGAAACTATTGAAGGAATATCTAATGGTGGAGCTAATGCAGTTTTAATGCATAAAGGTATTGTTGAACAAGGACACAGAGGATATGGTAAAGATATTGGTCTAATTATACATCTTTCAGCTAGTACAGCACTTAGTCCAGATCCAAACAATAAAGTTTTAGTCACATCTGTTGAAAAAGCTATTCAACTTGGTGCAGATGCAGTATCTGTACATGTTAATGTTGGTTCTGACACTGAAGCTGAAATGTTAATGGAACTTGGTGAAATAGCTGAAACATGTAGTCAATGGGGACTTCCTCTTTTAGCAATGATGTACCCTAGAGGACAGAAAATTAAAAATGAACACGATGTTGAGCTTGTTAAACATGCAGCTCGTGTTGGTTCAGAATTAGGTGTAGACATTGTTAAAACCAATTATACTGGAGATCCTGATAGTTTCAAAGAAGTTGTTGAAGGAGCTCTCGTTCCAGTTGTAATAGCTGGAGGACCTAAAGTAGATACTGACAGAGAATTATTAGAAATGGTTAGAGATTCTCTTGAAGTTGGCGGAGCAGGAGTTGCATTTGGAAGAAATCTTTTCCAAGCTAAATCTCCACAAAAGATTACAGAAGCTATTTCTGAAGTAGTTCATAATGAAATGGATGTAGATGAAGCTTTAAAAATTTTAGATTAATTAAAATTAATTTTATTGAATCTAATTTAATTATATATACTCTAATTTAAGTATATATAATCTAAAATTAGCTATATCTAATCTAATTTAATTGTATATACTTTATATATGTAATATAAGAGCTAAACTAATAATTAATAGCATAATAAAAGGAGATTAGTCATTGACAGAAAAATTTGCATGGATAATGACACCTGATGTTAAATGGGGAGAAAAGAAGGATTTCATAACAACTGCTCTTGAATCTGGAATTGATTATGTTCTTGATTTGAAAGATATTGATAATATACACAAACTTGGAAACATTAAGGTTATTAGTGATAATGATAAAGCAGATATTTTTTTAGTTGGTATTAAAGGAGAAGGTGATGGAACACTTCATTTAGACAAAAGTTCTGATTTAAATAATTCTAATGATCTAGAAGTTGCTAGAAACTTTAAAAATAAGGGTAAAAAAGTAGTTGCATATGTAGAAATCAAGAGTAAAAAACATGAACAATTAGCTAGAGTTCTTGGAAAAGTTGTTGATTATTTAATTCTTGTTGGTAAAGATTGGACAGTAATTCCTCTTGAAAATACCATTGCAGACCTTCAAAAAGAAGATGTTAAATTATTAGCTGCTGTTAATAGTCCTGAAGAAGCAAAATTAGCTCTTGAAACTTTAGAAGTTGGAACTGATGGAGTTATCTTTCAACCTAATAGCTTTAAACAAATAAAAGACATAGCTAAAGTTATTGAAGATGCATCTACAGAGCAATATGAATTAAAGGAAGCTACTGTAACAGATATTAAATTAGTTGGTACTGGTGATAGGGTTTGTATTGATACAAGTTCTATGTTGTCTCTTGGAGAGGGAATGTTAATTGGATCTTATTCTAAAGCAATGTTTTTAGTCCATAGCGAATCTCTTGAAAGTGAATATGTAGCTTCAAGACCATTTAGAGTAAATGCTGGACCTGTTCAAGCTTATGTTATGGTTCCTGGAAATAAAACAAAATATCTCTCTGAACTTGAAACTGGAGATGAAGTTTTAGCTGTAAATAAAGATGGTAAAAGTAGAACCGTAATTGTTGGAAGAGTTAAAATCGAAAAAAGACCTCTTATATTAGTAGAAGCCGAATATGAGGGGATTATAATTAAGTCTTTACTTCAAAATGCTGAAACAATTCGTCTGGTCAATAATAAAGATGAAGCTATTTCAGTATCAGATCTTGAAATTGGAGATAAACTTAAAGTATTCATTGATAAAGGAGCTAGACATTTTGGAATGTCTATTGAAGAAACTATTATTGAAAAATAGTGTTTTATTAAAAATATTGTTTTATTGAAAGTAATCTTTTATTAAAAATAGTGCTTTATTGAAAACAGTTTTTTATTAAGAATATGCTTTATTGAAAACAGTTTTTTATTAAGAATATGCTTTATTGAAAGTAATCTTTTATTAAAAATAGTCATTTATTGAAAAATTGTGCTGTGAAATTATGGCAGAGGAACATAGATGTTTTTTAGCTATTGATATTGAACCAAATCTAATTAATAAAATTGAAGAAATTCAAAAGGAATTTAAGCAAACTAATAATAATAATAATAATAATAATAATGTAAAATATGTTGAAAAAGAAAATCTACATTTCACACTTAAATTCTTTGGAAATATAGATAGTAATAAGATTGATGAAATAAAAAAAGCTATAAAAAGTGTTTTAGCTAATCTAAATAGTAAACCTGATAATGATAGTAATGATTTAGATTCAGAAAACGAATTAAGTATTGAAGGAATCGGCACTTTTCCAAATAAAAATTATATGAAAGTTTTGTGGATAGGTACTAAAGATAATATCTTTTTAACTAATTTACAAAAAGAATTAGATTCAGAATTTATAAATTTAGGATTTAAAAAAGAAAAAAACTTTAAAACACATCTTACTATAGGTAGAATAAGAAATTTAAAAAATAAAAAAGAATTTAAAGAAAAAATTGAAGAATTAGAGGATATAAAAATTGGAAAAATGGACATCAATAAATTATCTTTAAAAGAAAGTGAATTAACTCCAAAAGGACCTATTTATTCCAATATTGAAACTTTTAATCTTTAATTTAATTAATATTTATACTTGTATTTCATTATATATTATAAAATTATATTATTTTTATAATAATTTATTATTTAAAATATTTTTATTTATGAATTATTTTTAATTTTATTATTAATTTTATTTCATGCTTTATTATTAATTTAAAATATAATATAAAATTATAAAATAAAATATGGAATGTAGAATATAGAATATTTAGAATAAAAAAAGAACATATAAACATAGCTGTGATTTTATGAACTATGAAAAAATATTAACAGAAATCAAACCAACAAATGAAGAATCAGAAATAGTTCATGAAATAGCTACTGAAGCTATTGATTATATTGATAAAATATCTAAAAAAGAAGATATTAATGTTAAAACTATCCTTGTAGGTTCAATAGCTAAAGATACTTGGTTATCTGGTAATTCAGATATAGATATATTCATGTGCTTTCCATTAAATACAGATTTAAGCTATTTAAAAGAAAAAGGACTTTTTTTAGGATATGAATGTAGCAAATACATGAATGGGGAAGCTCACGAACACTACGCTTCTCATCCATATCTCACAAGCCATATTAATGGATATGATGTTGATTTTGTTCCGTGTTATAATATAAATCATGCAGAAGAATTAAAATCAGCAGTTGATAGAACTATTCTCCATACAAATTACATAAAAAAACATTTAAAAGACACTCAGAAAAATGAAGTACTTTTACTTAAAAAATTCATGAGTGAAGTTGGAACTTATGGATCTGAATTTAAAATAGGAGGTTTTGCAGGTTATCTTTGTGAAATCTTAATTTTAAGATATAAAACTTTTGAGGAAACCTTAAAAGCTGCTTCTAATTGGAAAAACAAAACTATCATTGATTTAGAAGAATATGGAACTGCAAATCTATTCAGTGATTCTCTTATAGCTATAGATCCAACTGATAAAAATAGAAATGTTGGAGCTGCTCTTCGAAAAGAAAAAGTAGCTGAATTTATAATAGCTTCTAGAAATTTTTTAAATGCAGAATATAAAAAGAAAATAGAATATTTCAAAAATATCAAAAGAAAAATCAAGGGTAATAATATTAAAGAACAATTTAAAGATATAATAAAACAATTTAAAGATAGAAAAACAAAAATAATCACAATAAGCTTTGATATACCTGATGTTTCCTCTGATTCTCTTCATCCTCAACTTAAAAAAACACAACAATCTATTACAGAAAAGCTAGAAGATAATGAATTTTCTGTTTTTAAAAGTGATTATTGGACTGATGAAGAAAATATTGGAATATTTATCTTTGAATTAAACGTTTACAAGCAAAATAAATATTATATTCATGAAGGACCTAAAATATGGGATAAACAAGCTGTTGAGAACTTTTTAGTAGCCCATAATACTAATAATATTAATTCTAATAATATTAATACTAATAATACTAATTCTAATAATACTAATAATTTTTATAATGATGATAATAGTTATTATATTATTGAAGATACTATTGTTTTAAATAAGCAAAGAGAATTTAAAACAGCTAAAGAATTTATAAAATCTGTTTTAACAGAAGAAAATATTCATGTAATAAAAGTAGGAAAAAATATAAAAGATTTGATTATTAGTAGCTATAAAATAAATAATATTAAAAAGCTATTAAAAGACAAGGATTTAGGTGAGAATAATTTAAATGAAAATCCTGATTTTTTAAACTTTTTAGACGATTTTTTAAATCCTGGACAGTTATTAAAAAGATAAAATCATCTTTGTTTCAATATTTTTGTTTTAGTATTTTTATTTTAATATCTTTATTTTAATATAAATTTGAAAAATGATAAGTCTATATCATTTTCTTTCTTCCACAAATTTAGGGACTGCTTCTTTTAGTGGATCAAACCATTCCCTATCTTTCACTTCAACGCATTTCATACTAACTTTTGAGTGAAGTGAACTTGGAAGTCTAAGTATTCTTTTTAAATCAATAGTTACTTTTGCATCAATTGTACTTAAGTTAACTCTAGCCATTGCATTAACTAAGTTTTTATACCGTCTTGGACCTATTTTACTTTTAAATATTCCCCATTGATTATCTTCAAGAAGTTCTCTATTTTTTATTATATCTTTTAATAATTTTGGATTTATTCCATCAATTTCTTCACTACCAGTTAGATGTTGAATATTAAATTTTGCTCTACTGGTAAAAATTTTTGGATAAGCTATGGGAATAGAAAAATGCTGAAAATCATACCTAGGTCCACCTTCAAGTGTATTAGTATATTCTAATTTTGGAACCTCTGCTCCAGCAACATACTTTAATATTTCTGATCGAAGATCACTATTGTTGTCCATTATTTCTTCATCTAATATTCTTATATGATATCCTCTTCCAGAATAAATAAGATGAATATTTTTTAGTCCTATGTCTCCTTCTAATGTATCTATCATATTATTTACTATTTCAAGAGCTTCACCAAGACATATTTCACAAACACCTTCACAATTACATGAACGTATTGGTAAATCTTTTGCATCAACATCAAAAACATACTCTGATTTAAGCCAATCTCCTCTTTTTCGAGGGTTATCATAAAAAGCTACTGAAATATAAGCTGCAAAAGGAGATTTATATCTTAAAAAACGTCTGAGAGAATCTTTGCCTTTGAAAACTTTATATCTATCATTAGGACCATGACCTAAATGGTCAAATCCAAATTCTCTTTTATTCAGACCTTCTATTATAAAGTCAGGAAGATCTTTATCAGACCATTCTTCTCTATAGTATTTTCTTCTTTCTGCTAAAGTAGCTTCTTCAAAAATAATATCACCATAGTTTTAATGTAATTGCTGTATTTATATACTTTTTTTATTTCTTTATTCTTCAGATTGAGCATTTTCTTCTTTGTTTTCTTCCTCACTTTCTCCTTCACCATCTTTTTTCATTTGCCATTTAACTATTGAATAGTATGATAAAGGATTTCCAATTTTTTCACATAATTTATCTGGTTTACATAGCTGAGGAAGATGCATTTTAATTTTTTCACAACTCATTGGAGTATACCATGTAGTTTCACCTTCGTGTTCAAGTTCAGGAGTATTATGCATTCCAAAACCAAGTTTTGAAGTTATATTTATTTTTTCTTGTGGTTGATCATCAAAAAGTGGAGGAGAACAATTATCTGCAGCTTCATAAATCAGTGGTAAAATTTCATTTAAAGTTACATTGAGATTTGAATCAATATCTGAAACTTTTACATCAACACCTTCATTTCTAAATATTCCTGGATAAAGTCGTGCATAAGAAACAAAAGATGTTAAAAGAAGTACAATTGCATCATTTCGCCCACCAGAAGAAACACCATCTACAGTATTAGTTATACATGGAGGAAAAGCTTTTTTTATTAATTTTCCAATTTCCATATCTCCTCCAGGACCACCAGTTCCATAGAAGCTACTGTATTTTGTTGAAAGTTCTGAAATCATAGTAGCTATCATTTCTCCAAGTTCAGCTATAGCTGGATGAACTTCAATTGTAGATGACATTTCTTTTATCCTTTCAAGATAATTTTCTGTATTTTGCATTATCATTTTTGTTAATATTAATTCTTTGATATTATCTCCAATTATAATATCATACATTCTATCAGGAGCCCTATCTTTAAATTTATCTCCAAATCTATTGATAAAATCATCTTTATTAAGAATTATATTTCCATTATCAAGGACTAAGCTAGTAAGAGAAATCTTTTTTGTAGCTACAAGTTCTTTTAAATAAGTCCAATTAATATTATCTTGAACTATTAATTGTGATAATATTTTATTTACTATTTCTTTTCGTTCATGAACCATTAATCTAAGTAAACGTTCTTCAACAAGTTTACCTTGAGATTCTATAAAAAGTTTAACTTCACGAGAATTTAAATTAAAATTAGTAGCCAAGCTTTGAGAAATCAAATGAAAAGAAATTGCATCTGCTTCAGTTATATCTTCATTAAAAAGATAGCTAAAATCATCATTGTTAAAATCTTTATTATTTTTTCTTTCAATATACCATTGAATACGTTTAATAGATAAATCACCGTAGCTAAGTGGTATTAAGCTATCATCACTAATATTTTGTCTTTTATCATATGTAACTATATTAATTAAATCTTCATTACTAGTAAATACATTGTTAAGGTCTCCTTTCTCCTTAACTATTTCTTGCCCTTCTTGTGATAGAGGATTTATAAATGATAATAGAACCATATTATTTTATTCATTTTTAAACTTTAAAAAATTATTTATTTATAGAGATAATTTTGAGTTTTATTTATATTTGAAAATTTTATTTATTTTTGAAATTATTATTTTTTTATAAAATTTTATTATTTATATAATTATTATGGCTCATGTCCATTTGATGGTTCATTATAATAATATTGTTTTCAATATTTCATCATAGGAATCTGTTTTAAAATTTATCCTATATTGCTCTAACAATATATAACCTTGTAAATTTTTCTTAG
>WRCI01000079.1 GCA_009784145.1 Methanobrevibacter sp. | reverse complement strand
TTTAAAGCAAAAGGCATTCCATGTGTTTTTGAAAAATATGAAATAAATAACAATGGTTTGTGGGAATATGTTTACAATAGTGTTCCAACAGATAAAGATAGAATTAGATATAATGGAAAATAACAAGTATTATAATTTATATATTTTTTATTACTAATTATTTATAAAAAAAGAAAATTATTCAAATATTTTTTCTTAAACTATGAAACACCCTCGAGATTAAAAATTATTAAAATTAATAAAATTTGAAAACTTCTTCGATATATAAACAACCTAATGCTATGGTTATATCATGAGCTAATTCTAAAGAAGGGTTGTAATATCCATTTTCAAGGGAACTAATTGTTTTTCTATTTACATTAACTTTTTCAGCTAATTCCTTTTGTGTCATTTGAAGTTCTTGACGAAGATAGCGTACTTTATTTTTTGTAGCTATTTTTTCGAATTTGAAAATTATCACTCCTCCGCTTTTTGAGGATTTAATCTTTAATTTATCCAATAAAAACATTTTTAATTTGTTAGATTCTTTTAAATCTTGAACATGAGTTGCTTTAGCTATTTTATAATTCATTAAAATAAGAGATTCCTTTTTATCACTAACTATGAAGTTTCCTTTTATAGAAAAACCTTTATCTCCATATTTTTTCAAAGTTTCAAACTCTTCATCACTATTTAAAAAAACTACAACATCTTTATCATCAAAGAGATACTTATTTTCTTTATCAACTATAATCTTCTTTTTTTCATCAATTTCCATTTTGAACACCTTATATAAATGATCTTTAAAATATTAAATCATACGAAGTTTATTTTTATTGTTTTTTATTATTTTTATTATATGGATTTAAAAATATAGATTTACAACAATTATGACATTGGTTTTCATGAGAATAATATATCACTTTTGAGAAATAAACTTCACATATGGGAAGTATATATCACATCATATATAAAGGTTTTTATTTTTTAATGAATTTATAGTTAAAATTAAATTTCTTAGTTTCGATTTTTATTTTTTGATAAAAATTTTCATAATTTAGTATTTTTATATATAATAATTTTATATAAAATATTTTTATAAAATAAAATATTTTTATAAAATAAAATATTTTTATAAAAATAATTGTATAATAAAATTTTTATAAAATAAAATATATTTATAAAAATAATTATATAATAAATAATTTTATAATAAAATAAATTTATAATAATAATATAATTAATAATTTTTAATAATTAAGTAGTTGATTTAATGAAACATAGTCTAATAATAGCTAGATATGGGGAATTAGGATTAAAAAGTAATCGTGTTAGAGGTCGCTTTGAAAGAAAACTTTCATCTAATATAAAAGCTTCATTTAATTGTGAAATTGATATAAACCAAGCAAGGATATTTATCTTTCCAGAAGATTTTAATGAAGCATTAGCTAAACTTCATAAAATATTTGGAATAGTATCTTTCTCTCCAGCTATTTCTACTTATAGTAATTTTGATGATATTGAAAAAACATTAGGAGAATATACTGATAAATTAGTCGATGAAGGATTAATAGACTCTGAAACTCCTTTTGCAATAAGATGTCGCCGTGTTGGATCTCATGACTTTTCTTCTCAAGAAGCAGCTGCATTTGCAGGGGCAGTAGTTGTAAGAAAACTTGGTTGCCCAGTTGATTTAACTAATCCAAAATTTGTGATATACCTTGAAATTCGTGAAAATGAAACATACATATTTCATGAAAAAATTCCTGGTCCTGGAGGACTACCTCTTGGAACTCAAGGTAAGTTAATTTCTCTTATTTCTAGTGGAATAGACTCTCCTGTAGCTACTTACCTTATGATGAAGAGAGGTTGTGAAATAATAGCTCTTCACTGTGATAACGATCCTTTTACAAAACAGAAAACAGAAGAAAAATTTGAAAATATTGTAAAACAACTTAAAACTTACTCAAGTGGTGTTTCTTTTAGAAGCCGTGTAGTTAGCTATGGAGACTACCTTCAAAAGTGTAAAGATGATGCTCCAGAAAAGATGACCTGTGTTCTTTGTAAGTCAGGAATGTATAAAATAGCTGGAATGTTAGCTAAAGATATGGGTGCATTAGGAATCATTGATGGAAGTAGTGTAGGTCAAGTTGCATCTCAAACTCTTCCAAATATATTAGCTACCAGGGAGGATGTTGAAGTTCCAATACTCAGTCCATTGATTGGAATGGATAAGGTTGAAATAGAAAGAATAGCTAAAGAAATTGGTACTTATGATATATCAAAAGAAGACGATGGTGGTTGTAGTGCAGTACCACGATATCCTGAAACTAAAGCTGATATTGAAAGGGTAAGAGAAGCTAAAGAAGATATGGGTCAGGATGAAGCATTAACTAAAGCATATAAGACTATTGAATTTTAATCTTAATTTTAATCTTAATTTTAATCTTAATTTTAATCTTAATTTTAATCTTAATTTTAATCTTAATCTATTGAGTTTTAAGGAAGTTATTGTATGGAAGAATCTATATTTAAAACAAAAAATTTAATTTTTAATGATATTATTCATTTTCCTAATCTTGAAATTCCTAAAAACAAAGTTACATTTATTTCAGGTAAAAGCGGATCTGGAAAAACTACTTTGTTTAAACTATTTAATGGGACTTTAAGTCAAAGTAGTGGGGATATATTTTATAATAACCAAAATATTTTAGATTTTGATACTATACAACTTAGAAAAGAAGTTTTACTTATAAGTCAAACAATTTTTCTTTTTGATGGTAATATTAAAGATAATTTTATAAAATTTTATGAATATCGTGGTGAAGAGGCTCCAAGTGATGATGAAATCAAATATTATTTGGATATTTGTGCTTTAGATTTTCCTTTAAATAAAAATTGTGAAGAAATGTCTGGAGGAGAAAGACAAAGGTTGTATATAGCTATTTATTTATCATTTAAACCAAAAGTTGTTTTATTGGATGAGCCAACATCAGCTTTAGATGAAGAAAACTCTCATATTGTTATAGAGAATATATTGTCTTTTTCAAAGGAGAATGAGATTACTTTATTAATTGTTAGTCATGATAATGATTTAACTAATGATTTTGCCGATAAAGTGGTTTTTATGGGTGAAAGTGATTAGTATTTGTTGACTATTAAGAATAATTTAGAGAGAATTGTGTAAAAGTTAAAAAGTCATATTTTTTTTGAAATATTAATTTTGAAAATAAAAACAATTGAAAAAATAAAATTTAATTTGCTGTTAAAATACTAAAAAATGAGCTTTTATATAATTCATTGTTTTTAAAAAAGATTTAAATTTATAAAATTAATCACACACATCAATAAATCTTTTAATAAGTATTTAACTATGAATGTATGTTAACATTGTTAATATATGATTAAGATATAATTATTGTTAAATATGTTAAAAAATACCTTTTATTGTTCACTCTCTAACCAAAGCATAATCTCATGTTTATCTAATGCATTGTTACCATCCATATCCCAGTAATCCAAAAATCCAGAAACATCAGACCCTATAACAATTTCATACTCTTTAAGCTCACTATAACTAAGTAAACCATCATTATTAGTATCAAACTGCATAAAAATATAATCTGCCATTTCTTCATTAGATGGTTTATCATTAAAACTTCCTACCACCATAACTATTCCTATTATAGCTATTATACTAATAATTATTCCTAATATTATTTTTTTATTTTTATTCATTTTTATCACATAAAATTGTTTATTATATTTATTAATAAATAAAATATTTTAATAAATCATTAAAATATTTCCAATAGTTTCAATAGACTTTATAATAGTATAGAGACATGGATAGGCGAGATTCACCAGTAGTTTTTTTGATAATGATATCTGCATACTCATAATCGCTTTGAGGTACTCCTCCTTTCACAGTAAGTTCAGAATATTTTATTTCAAATACATAATAATCCCACGTTTCATACCCTTCACTAAATGAACTACTTAGATTTTTTTCTACTTTCCAACCTATCTGCTCATACACTTTAATTTTAGTTTTCAAATGTTCATCATGTCTTGTTAAATAAGAACTACTTTCATTTAGTTTTATTTGTAATAAATCATTTATTGCATTATTTAAATCTGTCCAGTTGTTATTTACTTTATTTTTAATTTCATTTTCGATAGTATTAAAATCCATGGATGAAATAGCCATTTCCAGATTAATTTTTTCTCCTCTTTTGAATCTTGATTCTGCTATATTGTTTTCATTGTTTGTTATATAAATTGCTAATGAGCTAATAATCAGTATAATTATAATGATTATTCCTATAATAATCTTTTTTTTCTTCTCCATTCTATCATCATATGCTTTTTATGGATTTTCGATACCGTTTAAATTGTTTAGTCTTGAATGATATTATATTCATCAACTATGCTTTATAAATATCTATTTTATCTTATATTAGATTAAAACAGATGTTATTGGTTATTTTATTTTCATTATTTATACTAATATCATTGGAGAAAATATGTGGATTGAAGGTCATATTTCATATTATAATACTTCCTAATAATCCATATTAGTATCTCAGATATATGTTTTCTTCAATTTATTTAATTCATAGATTATGCATAGGGATTAACTTGCCCATCTTTAACAAGCCATTTTCCTAATCCAATAGTAGTGTCCCATCTCATTTTATAATCACCATTAAGACTTTCACTAATAAAAGAATTATCTTCATGGTTTATTTGAGTAATAATCATGCCTTTAGAACCTTCTGTTTTATTTGCGGTATGAATTATATCTCCAACATACCAACTTTGACCGTCCATTTCAATACTATCTGGAGCACTTAATGCATTTATTAAGATTATTATCCCTATAATGGCTATAATAGCAATAGCTACTCCAATAATGATTTTTTTCTTTTCCATATTTTTACCTCAAATTTTAAAATTTTAATTTTTTTTAGATTTTCAAATATTTTTATCTATAATTTATATTTACTAGTATATAAATATTGATATGTTATTGATATGAAATAATTAAATAAATGATATGAAAAATTATAATTATTAAAAACACTCATATTAATATGGAAGAAGAATTAATTGAAGTAATATCAATTGTCCAATCATCAGAAAATATTGAAAAAATTTTAAATTATCTTGAAGAGAGAATAAAAACACCTACTAAAATAGCTAAAGCTTTAAGTCTAAGTCAAGCAAATGTAAGTAGAACTTTAAAGAGATTAATGGAACATGAGTTAGTTGAATGCTTAAATCCAGATAAAAAAATAGGAAGGTTATATACAATAACTGATTTGGGCAAACAAGCTTTACATTATGCAAAGAAATAAAAATAGAATTTTAGGGCTGATTATAAATCAGAAACCAATCACTACTAAAATTTTTATTAAGGATTTATTTTAGTAAATGAAAAATGTTGAAATAATATTGATGAGATGAAAACATGATTAAACCATTTATATTCCTAAAGGGAAATTGTGAAGAAGCATTAAAAACTTATAAAAAAGCTTTTGATGGAAAAATAACTAATTTGACTAGATATAAAGATTTAGAGGATAATTCTCCAGTTCCTGTAACAAAAGATAATGAAAATAAAATTTTAGTTGTAGAATTAGCTATTGGTGAAGATAGTATATTACTTAGTGATGATTTAAATTCAAATTTAGTTGGAACTAATATAGCTTTATTTATAAATCTTAAAACTACTAAAGAAGCAAAAAAGGCATGGGATATTCTAAAAGAAAATGTAACTATTACAATGGATTTAGCTAAATCACAATTTGCAGAATTAGATGGATGGTTAGTAGATCAATATGGAACATCTTGGAATATAACTGTAATGGATGAAATGCCTTAATTTTTTATTAATTTTATTTTAAATTTATATTATTATATTTTTATTTATTATATTTTATATGAATGTTAAAATGCAATAACATTTATATCTGTGAATGAATAAACACTATCACAATGAAAAGAAGAAATAATATGTTAGAAATAAAACTTGTTAGAAAACTTAAAGGAAAAGAATTAGTTGAAGACCTTGAAGCAATATATAAATCTTTAGATAATCTAAAAAAAGCATTTGAAAAAGATAAAACAAATGCTAAATTACATATGGATCTTGATGATTGGTTATATTTTTTAGATAATCCTGATGAAGAAGTAGAACAAGGAAAAATAATCTACACAAACACAAAAGACCTTCAAACTTTAGAACTTGACTTATTAAGCTTAATTAAAGATTACAAACCTAAATCAATTAGAGAATTAGCTGGACTAACTAACAGAGACTTAACAACAATTCAAAGAAAAGTGAACAAATTAAATGAAAATGGATTAATTGAATTAGTTGATGGACCTAAAAACAGTAAAATTCCTACTTTAAACTATGATAAAATAGAAATAGCTATATAAATTATATTTGACTATTTGTATATTCAATAATATTGTCATGAAAAATTAATTATTATAACTGCATTATAATGGGTGTAACCATGGAAGGAGCTATTCAATTAAACATATTTCAATTTGCATTAGTCTATTTGCTTCTTATTGTTGTAATATTTATAATGAAAAGGTCAAATATTAATCAAACTAAGCTTTTGATTGTTTCTTCTTTCCGAATGACTGTCCAACTGGTATTAGCTGGTTTAATTTTGACTTATATTTTACAATATCCTAATCCTGTTTTTACAGCTATTTATTTAATGGCTATGATAATTTTTTCCATTTATTATGTTCTATCAAAACATAAAGAGCTAAATAAAAAATTCCAATTAGCTGTTGGATTATCACTTTTTTGCTCTGGATTATTTATGGTTTGTTTTTTTATAATGGTTATTGTAGGAATAGATATATTTAATCCTCAATATACTATACCTTTAGCTGGAATGATAATAGGAAATTCTATGACTGGAGTAACCCTTGCTTTAAAAGTATTTAAAGAGACTTTGGATAATCAAAAGCTTAAGGCAGAATCTCTTTTGAATTTAGGAGTTGAACCAGATAAGATATTAAATCATATAGCTAACAATTCTCTTGAAACAGCTATACTTCCAACTATTAATTCCATGGTTGGAATGGGAATAATATTTTTACCTGGAATGATGACTGGGCAAATATTATCAGGAACATTGCCTATAACATCAATTATGTATCAAATAGCTATTATGATAGCTATATGTGCTGCAGTTTGTTTAGCTGTATTTTTTTCATTGCATTTTGGATATAAAACTCTTTATAATGAGAGAAATCAGATTAGCTATAATTGAAATATTTGAATTATTTTGTGTTTTTAAATATATTCTTTAAATATACTCATATAAATCTATTTTAAGTTTATATTATTCTGTAAATATAGTGTATTATAATATTATTTTATAATATATTCTATAAGGTCATGTTATAAGTGTAATTTTATAAATTTATTTAATAATCATATTATTTATAAATATATTTTATATATTTTATATAAATAGAATATTTTTTAATATTTGTAGTTTATAATAAAATATAATAATAAAATATTAATT
>WRCI01000078.1 GCA_009784145.1 Methanobrevibacter sp. | reverse complement strand
TTTATAACCTTTTTTTAAATCTTCACCATCAATTAAATCATTTTCAATAGCTAAATCATTAATTTTAATAAGTGTGCAAATATAGTTTTTAGCTAATTTTTTATAAAGTTCAGTAGCTATTGTAGTTTTACCAACTCCTGGAGTTCCAGTTATAAAAATCGTTTTATTAATAAAGTTAATAGAATTGATAAAATCATACTCCTTAAAATCATGCACTAAATATAAAATCAAAAAATAATTTAAAATTCAAATAAAAAAAAAGCATCATTTTCTAACAATTAGCCTCAAAACATCTTTATCTTCTAAAATATGGTCTGGACCTATTTTTTGCCCTGGAAACTTAACAGAATCTCCCCAAATCTTAGCATGTCTAAAATTCTTAACAAAATCTCTGTGTAACTTTCCACAAATATCAATTACAGTAGAACCTTTTTTAACAATAAGCGGTTCCTCATAATCAGCTTTCCTACCTTGTGGTTTTAGATATATTCTAATAAGATTTAATTTTTCAAATATTTGATCCTTTAAATAATCGATATTTGTATTATTATCAGCAGAAATTGGGATAAAATCGGGAATTGTCTTTTTTAATTCTTCAATATAATTATCATCAACTAAATCCATTTTATTTAAAAGAACAATAGCTGGAATATAAGCACGATTAGATTCTAATGCATCAATAAATTGATCTATTGTTACATCTCCCCGAATTAAAACATCTGCATTGTGCATTCCATATTCATTAATAATAGACCTTATTGTAATTTCATCAAGATGAGTTAATTCTTCAGTTGTAGAAACTTGAACTCCTCCAAGTTTTCGAGCTCTTACAGTAACATCACTTTTTTGTTCATTAGGACGAATTCCAATATCTCGAAGCTCTTTCAAGATTATATCTAAATGTTGAGGATTGAAAACATCTAAAACAATAATTATAAGATCAGAAGTCCTAGCTACTGAAAGAATTTCTCTTCCACGACCTTTACCCCCAGAAGCTCCTGTGATAATACCTGGAATATCAAAAATTTGAATTTTAGCTCCCCTATATTCCATAATGCCTGGAATAATATCTAAAGTTGTGAATTGATAATCCCCTACTTTTGATTCAGCATTAGTTAATTCATTAAGAAGAGTGGATTTTCCAACTGAAGGAAATCCAACAAGAACTGCAGTTGAGTCTCCACTTTTTTTAACATGAAACCCTTTACCTTTAGTTCCAGAACTTTTTCTTTGTAAAGATTCTTCTTTTAATTTTGATACTTTAGCTTTTAATTTACCAATGTGATGAGAAGTAGCTTTATTATAAGGGGTTTTTTGGATTTCTTCTTCAATCTTTTTTATTTTATCATCAATGTCCATAAATCTCACATATTGAATAAGAAAATATTGTTAAAAAATTTTCATAAATTATTATTCATAATAATAGTTAAAAAAAGAATATACTAATAAAATACAGAAAAATAGTATAAAAAAGAGTATAATAAGAGTATAATATAGAAAAAGCATAATAGAAAGAATATAATTCATGAAAAAAGTATACTCTTATATTATACTAAATCAATAGCCTTATATTATACAATTATACAATTTTAACATATTAAATTTAATAAAACTAAGAAAGCTATAAGCTAAGTATCAGCATTATTATTAGCAGCATTTATAGCTTCTTGAGTTCTTGTTTCCAATCCTGAAACTTGCCACAATGAAACTCCTGGCTCCATATTAAGTAGCTCATATGAATCTTGACCATAACCTCCTAAAATAAAGAGTTTAGTAAACATTGCATTTTCCAGTTCTTTGCTCATTATAATAGATGTATAAGTTCCATTATCCCCTATAACAAGTAAAGTATAATTTCCAGTACTGTTAACAGTTTCATTTTTCCAAATAATATTGTCTTCAATAATAATCAGATTATAAACAGCGAAAGGATTATATTCTGTATTATTTTGAGTCATTACTTTAGATCCATTTTCAAAGACTGTAGCAATTGTTGCATCAGTAGTATTGTTTTCAGCACCTGTTGTAACAACAGTTTGATATAAAATACCATTCTGATTCAGGTTAGTTATATTCGCCTGACTAGCAGTATTATTAACTTTCACTAAATCTGCAGGTTCTGATGCAACTAAGTATTGATAACCCTGACTAGTTTTAGCTTCAAAATCCCAATTTCCAAAGTAAGTCCACCAGCCAGCTTTTTGAAGCATATCTGAACTTGCAACAAAGATAACTGGTATAGGATTCTCTGGGTGTGTCATGTTTGCAACTTCATCTGCTTGAGCATAAGTCATATTATATGTTTCAATCATAGTAGTCCTTGCTTCATCTTCTGATAGAGCTAATGTAGTTTCAAGGATTTCAGTGGATTTTGCACTATCATTAGTATAATTATCTAAAGTTTCTGAAGCTCTATCACCACTATTTGCTAACATTGTAAATATATTAGCTGACAATGTCGTGTCATTCGTAGTCATAGCTTTACCTGTCCAAAACGCTCTGATACCTGTCTGAGAACCACCGTCAAAGATAACTGGTCTTTCTCCAGCATAGGAAAACACATAACCGAAATCCCACCAAGATGCCAATGTTGTATCATTTGTAGTATTAGCTTTAACCCAAAGCATTGAATCCCACATTGGATCACTAGTACTTGGAACAATAGATAAAGATACTTGATAAGCACTAAAAACTGTCGGAGTTACTATAGCTAACATTATAATTATCATTACAGCTGTTTTTCCAAATCTAGAAACCCCTCCAATTTTAAATCCTTTTTTGGGAATCTTAATACCATAAATTAATAAAGCTGAAATTATTATAATAACTAAATAAATAGCTATTGGAATAATAAAAACAAAGTTAGAAGATAACTTAAACATAGGGTAAAATATTTGTAATGTTTGGTATATTGGGAAAATAGTTAATAATGCCCCTCCAATAACAATAGCCATAAGTTTATTTTTATCAGTCATTTTAATTTTAACATAATTTGTAGCATATCCTACAAACAAACCTATAACAAGACTTACAGGTACCATAAATTCTCTGATAAACCTTGAACCTTGTGTCATAGCCAATGCACAAATTATAACCCAAACTGAAAAAAGAGTTAAATATAATAATGTTTCACGTTTATTTCTATAAACATCATCTGTTGTCTTAATATTTCCCATTGTAGACTCTATAAGAGAAGTTCTATCCTTTCTTTCTTTTAATTTAGAAGTAGCTTGACGTTGAGATTTAGGTGGTTTTTTAATAGCAGCCTCACCAACGTTATATGAACGTAATGCCCACAACCTTTGAGCAAGGACAAACAATATAATTAATATACCAAATAGAGGCAGTATGCCACCCATAGCATTTATAATGCCTCCAGAGTTAGCTGTAAATGCTCCAACTATGCCTCCATAAAGAATATTTGGAATTTGAAGTTCTGCAATAGATATGTATACATTAGGATAAGCTGTTGCTGCTGTTGCAGCTTCTTGAATTTGTGTTGCTCCAATCAATTCAAAAGGAGCATTGATAACTGCATCAAATCCTCTAGTTAAAGTAAGACCAATAACACCAAAAATTGCAACAAATACAATTGAAAATATTTCACGTTGATTTACAAGCCAAGCTAAAATATTAGGATGCTTTTTTATTGGTTGAATCAAACCCACCTTAAATACAAATCCTAATATCAAATAAGCTATCATAAACAAAGTTAAAATACCAATATAGAATATATATCCTAACCAACTTAAAGCCATGAGAACTATGGTTAAAACAGTCAATATAGAAAATATTAATCGATATATGAATTTATTCGACCGTATACTTTCAATAAAGAATAAAACTATAAGCAATGGAATAGTTACAGCAAAGACATCTGTATCAAAAAATCCTGCAAATGAGTGAGAAAAATAATAAGGTGATGCAGAAGCTATTATACCAGCTGTTATACCACCATAATCATTTGTAATCCTTCTAACAATTATATATGCAGGAATAGCTGCAAGTGGAGCTATTATTGCAGGAAGATAAAATGCGACTTCCCTTAAATCCATATCTAAAAACATATTAACTAATCTATAGAATAAAGCCGTTGTATATGGAAGTAATGGCTCATAATCAGCACTCCTACCATCGGGAGCATAAGAAAGTGTATCCCATGGTGTTCCATCTGGCTTAACCATAGACCCAAAATGTCCATTGTTAATAAGATCTTGTGTCATACGTAAATTATAGTATGAATCCAGTTCAGTGAAATAAGGCAATCCATTTGAATCTTGAAAGTAACCTCTTTGATCGGGCGATATAGCTGATAATTCTGCTGCTTGAAACCTTAAAAGGGAAACTAAACAAACAATCGCCAATATGAAAACCACTACTTTTAATACTGCCCATATTTTTTGTTTATCCATAAAAAAATCCTCTATTAATTCAATTATAATAATTCTCAATTTAATCCAATAATTCTCAATTTAATCTAATAATTCTCAATTTAATACAATGATACTCAATTTAAATATAATAATTATCCAAATATAGATATAATAATTGTTTAATATAATTTTAAGAACAAATTATGGTTTCAAATAATTAATACCCTAATTAAAATATTATTATACTTAGTAGTATGAATATAATATTTATTGTGTAATTCATTTATTTATAAACTACACTATTATACTAAAAAATATATCATTATAACATTTTCTATTTCATCATTATTAAATTCTACTATAGTTTTTCTAATTATACTTATCATATATTTTAATTAATTACCATATAATTTTTTTTAATTTAATAATAAAATTTAATTTTTATAAGTTAATATTATAATATAAAAAATTAAATCTAAATGGAAAAATAAAACATTTTATTATAATAAAATATAATTTAAATTTATATAATAATAAAAATTAAATTAATAAAATTAAATTTATAGATTAATAATAAAATTTAATAAAACATTATAAAAAAATGAATTATAATTTATAAACAAAATTTATTAATTCTAATTACAAATTATTTTTCTTTAATAACTATAAATTATTCTTAGTTTCTAATCCATTATTTTCTATTCTATTTATTATTTTTTATCCTCTTTTTCAGATAATTTTTTTTCAAGATCTTCTAAAGATGAAGTGAATTTACATTTTGGAAAATTACTACAACCAATAAATTCCCCATATCTGCCCTGACGTTTAAGAAGGTTTTCTCCACACTCAGGACATTTACCAACAATTTCAGGTTCTTTAATTTTAGTATAATCTACACCACATTTAGAATCCAAACATGTTATTTGTCTTGACTTTCTTCTTCCAAAAGATATCATTGGAAGATTACATTTTTCACATTTATTAGTTAAAACTTCAGATCCTTTAGGAAGAGAATATATTATATTACAATCTGGATAATTAGAACAACCAACAAAAGATGATTTTGTTTTTGGAGAAAATCTAATTATTAAATCTCCACCACACTCACATTTTCCAACAATTTTACTTTCTTGATATGCATTGTAAAGTCCTTCACCAATTTTAAGAGTATTTTTATTAATATCATCTAATATTGTTGAAACTTCTTTTTTAGCATCTTGAATAACTTTATTTTTAGTTATTTTATCAGCCATGACCCCCTCAAGTTCTTTTTCAAGTTGGCGAGTGAGTTCTTCACTAGTGAGATTTTTACAATATTTTTTCAAATTATCAATAATATTCATTCCAAGTTGATTTACTTCGATTTTCTTACCAGATATATATTTTCTATCATATAATTTAGCTATTATATCTGCACGAGTGGCTTTAGTACCTAATTCTCTTTTTTCAAGTTCTTTAATAAGTGAAGCTTCATTATACCGTGCAGGTGGTTTAGTTTCCTTTTCTTCTAATAGAATATCATTGATTAATAATTTATCTCCTTTGTTAAGAGGAGGGAAGAAATCATCTTCTAGTTTACGGAAAGGATAATGATTTAACCAGCCCATGTAAGAAATTCTTTTTCTTTTAAAGAAGAATTTTTCTTTACTAACATTTAAATCAACTCTCAAAGTTTCTAATTTTGAATTTTCAGCAAAAACACTTATAAATCTATAAACAATAAGATTATAAATTTTTTCATAATCTTTATCAAGCTTTTTAGGGATTATTCCAGTTGGGTGAATAGCTGGGTGAGCTGCATCAGTTTTTTTACCTTCATTAGGTTTAGTCTTTTGATGAAGAGCATCAATATGCTTTTTAAAAATAGAGTTTTTAGATAACTGCTTAAAAATCTTATTATATTCAAGACTTTCAGGTAACTTTTGAGATGATGTACGAGGATAAGAAGTGTATCCATCAGTATAAAGACTTTGAGCTATTGTTTGAGTTCTTTTTGGGCTAAATCCAAATACAGTATGGGCTTCTGATTGTAATCCTCCTAAATTAAAAGGAATTGGAGGCTTTCTAATAGTTTCTTTGATTTTTGCTTTATCTACAGTTGCATCAGTGCCTTGAGAATTTTCAAATATCTTATCTACTCTTTCTTTATCAAATATTTTACCTTCAACATGGTCTGCAACAATATCGTCTTTTTCAGATTTATTTTCAAGAATAGCTTTAATTAACCAATAAGGTTCTGGAATAAATTTTTGAATTTCTTTTTCCCTATCCACTAAAATATTAAGAGTTGGAGTTTGAACTCTTCCAGCAGATAATGGGAGAAACTTATATTTTGCTTTTCTTACAGCTTCAGTCAAAGATTTTGAAATATTTACTCCAAAATAAAAATCAACAATGTGTCTAGCTATTCCACTATCTACTTGACAAACATCTAAATCTATTTGATTTTCATAAGCTGCAAGTATATCTTTTTTAGTTAAGGTTGAAAATTTCATTCTTGTGGTATTAGAAACTGAATCATTGCCACATCCATACTTTAATGCATTGAATCCTATTAAAGTTCCTTCAATATCATAATCACAAGCATGAATATACTTATCTGCATTTTTAGCAAATTTTCTAATTGTAGAAATATAATCTTTAACATAAGCTAGTCCTTTTTGTGTTTCATACGCAGGAACCCATTCCAAATCAAAATAAACCCTATCTCTCTGATTTTTTGGACTAAGAGAATATAAATGTCCTACAGCTGAAAGAACCGTGATTTTTTTATTTTTTTCATTAATCTCCCAATAGTAAGATTTTTTACCACTTTTCATCTTTTTTACATTAGAAGATATAGCACTAGCTATTTTTTCAGCTGATTTAGGTTTCTCACAAATAATTACTTCATGCATCATATCACATTTATAGAATATTTACCTAGTTAAATTTAATCTATTCAATACACTAGATAAATCAGATTTTTTTTATTTTTGTATGTTTTCTATAATTTTATAATTTATATTTTCTATAATAATTTTTATAATATTTTATAATATACTTTATATTTTATATTTTTTATAATAATTTTATAATTTATATTTTCTATAATAATTTTTATAATATTTTATAATATACTTTATATTTTATATTTTTTATAATAATTTTATAATTTATATTTTCTATATAAATTTA
>WRCI01000077.1 GCA_009784145.1 Methanobrevibacter sp. | reverse complement strand
TATTTACTTATTCTCCTGAAACTGCAGGATTACATGGTCTTATTACAGACTTTTTAAGAGTAATGTCATTGTTTTGTTTAGTTGTTCCAGCAGGATATGTGTCTTTATCAATATTTCAAGGTCTAGGAAAAGGCATTTATTCTCTTATATTGAACATTGTAAGTGATCTTGTTCTTATGGTAATATTTGCATATATTTTAGCTATTCCTCTGGGATGGGGACAATATGGTGTTTGGTGGGGAATCATTATTGGAGATCTTATTGGGAGTATAATTGGATTTACATGGTCAAAAATATATATAAGAAGGATTATTGCTACTGCTGATGGGAAAAAGAAAGTGTTGAATTAACAACTTATTGTTTTTATATTTTTTATTTTATATTCTTTTAGCTATGTTTTTTTTTAATTTTTTTATATAATATTTTTTTTATTTTGAGTTCATATTTTTTATATATTGTTTTTATATTTTGATATAATAGTAACATTTATATATATGTATTAATATATGATACACTATGAAGAATGAAATGAGAAATGTTGAAATGATTCATGGGAATTATATTAAATCACGGAAAAGTAAAAAAGGGTGGGCAATTGTTATAATACCTCCTCATGCAAGAATAGATAATTTTCATGGATATTCTCACATACATTTCACACCAACAGGGAAGAAACACAAAATAATAGAAATGGATTTTGATATGCTATATGAAATTATAAGAACTCATCTTAAAAAGAATAAAAAATTAATTAAAGAAGAATTATTAGAGGTATTGTCATGATAGAAATTAAATTAACAAAAATTATAACTGGAAAAGATTTAGCTGAAAGTTTTGAAGAGGAATATGGGTCAATAGAAAATCTTGAAAACCGTTTGAAAAAAGATTCTGAAAATATGCAATTATTTTCTGATTTGGAAGATTGGAAATTCTTTGGAAAAAACCCTGATGATGAGATTGAGGATACTACTACTATAATCACAGATACTTTAACATTAACTAATCTTGAGTTGGAATTATTGAATTTTATTAAAAATGAACATCCTCAGAGTATTAGAGAATTAGCACGAATGATACAGGAAGATGTTAGCAATACTCAAAGAAGAATATCTAGATTAGTAAAAGAAGGGTTACTTGAACTTAAAAAGGGTAGCAGGAATAGCAAGGTACCTACATTAAATTATGATAAAATTGAAATAGCTATCTAATAAGTAGAGTATATAACTGATTATGATGATAACTAAAGATATAACTTATAAATATGATAGTGAAGCTGATGCAATATCTATTAAAGTAGAAGATTATGTGCATGAAGAAAGTATACAGTTAAATAATAATCTTATTATGGATTTAAACAAGGAAAAACAATTTATATGATTGGAAATATTAAATGCATCTCATGAGTTAAAAACTAGTAAATCAAGTATGGAAAATCTAGCTAATATAGTTTTATATTAAAGTAACTGATTATGAGATTTTTGTAAATGCTATTTTCACAGTTCCAGTTTTGAATCATGAAGAAATCAAAGTAACTAATGCTAGTATTGCTAATGGCATCAACATTCCTAAATGGGATGTTAATTTAATATCAGCATAAAAACATTTAATACTATTTTCATAAGGTGAGAAAATGTCTAATAGAGGATATTGGGTAAAAGTTAAAAAACCAATAAAATTAACAAAAAAAGAAAAAGAAGATTTAATGAAAGCTGTAAAATCAGAAATTGAAAAAACATCTAAACTAAAAGAGGATATTAGCAGAATCAATATTCGTGCTGGAAGAATATATTTTTACAGTGAAAGAGAACTTAAAGGTGATGGACCATATATTAATGGACTTAAAAAAGGAGACTTTGTTGAAGATGTTTATGGTAGAATAACTGTATTTAAAGAAGATTATAGTGATTGTACTTTAGACTGGCAGAGGCATAATGATCGATGGATGGAGATGAGCAAAGGAAGCCTAGAAAAATGCATAAAAGATGCAGAAGAAGATAGTTTTTTTCAGGTAATTGATTATTAAATTTTAATAAATATAATTTTTTTTATATTTTTATATTATCTAATTTTTAAAATAAACTAAGATTAAAAGTTGTTTAAAGATTATAAGAATAAACTACACTACCACCTAATCTAACATCACCAAATCTTTTTCTACATTTATTAATAAATTTTCTAATTTCATTATATTGTTCATTGATTATTGCATCATCAACACTTTTTAATGATTCATTTAATTTTCTTATATCACTTAGTTTTTCATAAGTAATATCTACTTCATTTTGTAAAAAATAAAATATTTGATTTATATAATCGGCTAAATCATCATTATCTATTTTTCTTAGAAACCTTTTTGTTATGAATATTAACTTAAAGTAAACATCTAAATACTTGTAAATATTTTTCATAAACTTTTTAAAAAGTTCATCTGTGTCTGTGAGAAAACCCCCTGTAATTTCAGAAAAATCTTCAATTGTATTCTCAAAATCATTTAAATCAAAATTATTTCTGTTTTCTAGAGGTATATCAATCTTTTCTTTTAAATTTTTATCATTAGGGTAATAATATTTGGGTAAAATGTTGTATATTAAATTGTAATATTTTAAATAGAAAACATCAAATAATTTATTAATATCATAGAAAAAAGAAGCTATATAAAATGTAAATTTATTAATACAAGGTGTTTCAGTTTCTTCTATAAATTTTTCAGCAAATTGATAGAAAAATGGATATTCTTCTAAATCTTCAATAAAGCAATAATCTCTAGCTAATTCCTCATAATAATATTTTTCACCTTCAATATCATAAATTTTTAATTTATTATTAGCTATTTTAAGACCTTTTATTAAATTTTTATCCATAAGTTCTTTTTCTAATTTTATATTCTCTAAAAATCTTGTCTCATTTATGTATTTAAGGAGAGTATTTTTTATTTCATCTTCTAATTCATCAACATAGAATTCGTTACTCATGATATCTTCTCTTAATAAAATGTAAATAAATTTATTGTGATTAATATATTGTAGTTATTATGATAACACTATTGAATATTTTTAGATATGGGAGGATTATAATTGGATGAAAGTAGATATTTTTAGCTATTTTTTTTTTAAACGATTTAATAAATTAAATTTTTAGATTTATTATCTATTGATTTTCTAACCACCTAACAATATCCTAAGTCCTAAACCTATTAAAACTAATCCTCCAACAATTTCTAATTTGTCTTCAAATAAATGTCCTATTTTTTTACCAATTAAAATACCAAGTTGTGAAAATAGAAATACAGTAATTCCTATTAATATTAGTGGGATTAAAATAGAAGTACCTGTAATTGCAAATGTGATTCCTATTGCAAAAGCATCAATACTTGTAGCTATTGCCAGAAGAGTTAATTCTTTAAATGAAAGTTTATTTTTATCTACTTCTTCTTCATTATTATTTTTTAAACTTTCATAAATCATTTTAAGTCCAATTATTGAAAGGATTATAAATGCTATCCAAGGAGCTATTGTGCTTATTAGATGTTTAAATTGATAACCAGATATGTAACCTAAAATAGGCATCAATACATGAAATCCTCCGAAGAATATCCCTATTTGTATTGATTGAATTGGGGTTATATTTTTTAAACTAAATCCTTTTGCAATACATATACTAAAGTTATCAATAGCTAAAACAATTGAGATTAAAATTATTGATATTAAATCCATTTGAACCAGTTTGTTTTGTTTTTTTTTAAATTTTTTGATTATATGTATCTCTTTAATTATAATTCAGACTGTTTGGCTATACAAAATTTACAAACTGCTTGAGGAGTTTCACTTTGCTTATCTTTTACAGGGCAAAAATAAGTTTCATTTTCATAAGTTACTTTTAAACTACCGGGAAATGGAGTTCCAATTGGATGAATAGGTTCATTTAAAATAAAAGTCGTGTATAATCCTATTATTGTATATATAACTGTAAATTTTTCATTTTCATCTATGTAAGTTTTTTTCTCATGAAATTGACTTTCTAATAAGTTAATAGCTGTTGGAAAATCTTTTTTATTATCAATTTCTTCACTATAATCAGTTTTATCTTCTTTAACATCTTTAACTCTCATAATAAAGTATTTAATATATATTTCAAGATATTGTTCTCTGTATTTAGCTTGAACATACTTACCTTCTTCTCGCAGTAGTGTTGAAGCTAAGATAATATCATGGATAGAAATAGTTTTAGCTAATCCATGAAGTATATTCATTAAATCTTTTTTAAAGATATTGTTTTCTGATTTTAGATTATTGAGTTCTTTAAACATTATAAATCTCTGTTTTTTATAATCTTTTCATTTATAGTAAATCTTTATAATTAATTTAATCTTTTTTTGATTATATATTAAATATTTTATATTATTTTATTATGTTTTTCATATTTTTGTTATATTTTTATATAATTTTATAAATTTTATATTATTTTATTGTGTTTTTCATATTTTTATTATATTTTTATAAATTTTATATTATTTTATATAATTTATTTATATATTCATAATAAAAATTTTATATATAATTATATAATTTTATATATTATTAGATAATAATATATTATTAATATTTGCTAAATTTATTATAATAACTATTTTTATAAAATAAAGGTGTATTTAGATGCGTGGAGATTTATCTGATGAAATTGTAACTATAATCATTAAAGAAAATATTAATCAGAAAGCTATCTCACTTAATCAAAAAAGTGGTTTTGGAAAGTTAGAAGATAATACTCTTGAACTTTCAATTACTGAAGCTTTTTATTTAATGGAAAAAGGAAGATTAAGCATCTATAATCTTGGAAGTGATGAAAAGCTTGAAGAGAATTATATTAGGGATTTTATTAAAAAAGAAAAGGTTTATGGTAAATATCTTGTTTATAAAGATTTGAAGGATAGAGGATATATTATAAAAACTGGCTTTAAATATGGCTCTGAGTTTCGTCTTTATGAGAGGGGAAAATCTCCAGGTGAAGGTCATTCAGATTATCTTGTAAAAGTTATTTATGAAAATTATGATATTCATGCTTTAGACTTTGCTAGTTATGTTAGAGTAGCTCATGGAGTTAAGAAAAGTCTTCTTTTAGCTGTTGTCGATGATGAAGAAGATATTACTTATTATACTATTGAGTGGACAAAACCATAATTTTTAGAATATAATTTTTAGAATATATTTATTTTAGAATATGATTTTTACACTAATTATTTTTTTAATTTTTATTATATCATTTTTCAATACTTATTTAATTAAATTTAAATATAAATTTAACCAATCATTTTATACTAAGTAAATTTTATATTAATAAGTGAAAATTATAATGAATGAATATTATAAGAAATGAATAATGAATATATATGAATGGAATAATGAATTTTTTTATAATATGATATTTTTAAAATTTAGGTGATTTTTTGATAGATCCATGGGCATCATCTTCTGTTGATTATGAAAAGTTAGTAAATCAGTTTGGAATAAAAAAATTTTCAGATATTATAGATAATATCAAAGATCCTTCTCCTCTAATGACAAGAGGGGTCATATTTGGACATAGAGACTTTGATAAAATGGTTCCATTAATCAATAATGGAAAAGAGTTTGCTGTTGTAACTGGAATGATGCCAAGTGGAAAGATGCACATTGGTCATAAAATGGTTGTAGATCAATTAAAATGGTATCTTGAAAAAGGTGGAAAACTTTCTCTTCCAATAGCTGATATGGAATCTTATGGTGCAAGAGGAATAGGGTTTAACCA
Organism: Methanobrevibacter sp.; assembly: GCA_009784145.1. Taxonomy (GTDB): domain Archaea; phylum Methanobacteriota; class Methanobacteria; order Methanobacteriales; family Methanobacteriaceae; genus Methanobinarius. The sequence continues at coordinate 1,897 of WRCI01000077.1, read as the reverse complement.
AGCTAAAGATTTAGCTATTAATGAATACTTATCTAATTATATTGCATTAGGTCTTGATTTAACTGATGAAAATGTACTTATTTATCTTCAATCACAACATAATCCAGTTAAAGATTTAGCTTTTGAATTATCAAAAAAAACTAATTTTAATGAATTAAAAGCTATTTATGGGTTTTCACCTTCTACAAGTATATCTCATGTTTATGTTCCACTTGTTCAGGTAGCTGATATTTTACTTCCACAAATTGAAGAATATGGTGGTCCAAAACATGTAGTTGTTCCTGTAGGTGTTGATCAAGATCCTCACATACGTCTAACTCGTGACCTTGCAGATAGATTCAAGTCCCAATTTGGATTTATTTCCCCGGCTTCTACATATCATAGGTTTCTTACAGGGCTTACTGGAGGTAAAATGTCTAGTAGTGAACCAAAAACAGCTATCTATTTAAATGACTCTCCAGAACTCGCTGAAAAGAAAGTAAAATCAGCCAAAACTGGTGGTCGTGAAAGTTTAGAAGAACAAAAAAAGCTTGGAGGTTGTCCAGATAACTGTGTTGTTTATGAAATGCTTGTTTATCATTTAATTGATAAAGATGGAGACCTTCAAAAAATTTATGAAGACTGTAAAAATGGAACTTTACTTTGTGGTGAGTGTAAGCTCATGACTGCTCAGAAAATGAAAGAATTCTTTGGAAGATTAGCTATAAAAAAAGAAGAATCATTAGAAATAGCTAAAACTCTTTTATAAGCTATAAAAAAAGAAGAATCATTAGAAATAGCTAAAACTCTTTTATAAGCTATAAAAAAAGAAGAATCATTAGAAATAGCTAAAACTCTTTTATAAAAATCGGTCGATGGTGGTATTCTGCAAAATATTAAACATTATTTTTCTTTAATTTGGAAAGAAATAAAAGTAGCTTTTATAGAAAATAAATATTTACTTTTAATTTCTACATTATTATTTGTAATTCCAATGATTTTAGGATATTTTTATGCACATTATTTCACTTCTACACTTAATCCTATGGTTGATACATTTCGTGATAGAGTAGACAGAGGAGAGATTCAATTAACTCAAAGTTCTTTATTTTTTAATAATGTTTATGTAGCTATTTTAATCTATTTTGGAGGAGCTTTTTTTGGAATTGCAACTGCATCATTGCTAATAACTAATGGTTTGTTTATTGGATTTTTTGCTACAAAATATAGTGTATACTACTTTTTAGTATTAACACTTCCTCATGGTATATTTGAAATTCCTGGCATTATCATTGCTGGAGCTGGTGGATTTGCTATGTTTACATTTTTATTCAATTTTTTTAAAGGAATAATCTTCCCTAAAATAGCTAATTTTGAGAATTCAGATGAGTTGAATAGTTTTGACAATTTAGATGAGTTGAATAGTTTTGACAATTTAGATGAGTTGAATAGCTTTGAGAATTCAGATGAGTTGGATAGCTTTGAAAAATTAGATAATCCTACTAATTTAGATAGTCCTGAAGAATCAGATAATTTAAATAATTCTAAGATATTTAAAGGCTCTTTTTATAAAAATAGTAATAATGTAATTTCTAACTCATTTAACAGCAATATTGAGAAGTTGTTTCAATCAGTTGTTTTATTAGTAGTAGCAAGTGCTTTACTTTTAATTGCTGCATTTATTGAGGCTAATTTGACTCTACCAATAGCTAAATTAATTTTGAATATTTAATAAACAATTGTTTTTTAGTATTTTTTGATAATAGTTGTTTATTGTAGTTTATATTATTTTATATTAGTTTATATTATGGGTTTTATACTATTTTATAGTATATACTTTATATTAGATTATATTATAGATTTTATAGTATATATTTTGTATTAGTTTATATTTATTATAGATTTTATATTATTTTAT
>WRCI01000076.1 GCA_009784145.1 Methanobrevibacter sp. | reverse complement strand
TTTTAGTGATGAAAATAATGAGGGTGATTTTAGTGATGAAAATGATAATGTTAGCATTGTTTTAGGTGAAGATACTCAGATTAGATATATTGAAAATAATAAAGAGCTTCCTGAAAAACATCAACTTTTAATTAGATTTGATGATTTGTCTTATCTTGTTTGTTCAGCTCATATGTATGCTCAACTTCATGTTGCATTAGCTAAAGATTATAACAATGAATATTTTGATATAGCTAAAGAAAAACCATCTCCACTTTCTAATGATTTTGATATGCTTTATTTTGAAGATTTATTAGAGGAAGTTCGACCAAATACTTCTATTAAATCTTTTTTAGCTACTAAACAAAGAATTCCTGGTCTTGGTAATGGAACCCTTCAAGATATATTATTTAATGCAAAAATTCATCCAAAAACCAAAATCAAAAAGCTATCTAAAGAAGATAAAGAAAGATTGTTTAGTAGTGTAAAAAGCACATTAGAGGATATGGTTAAAGGTAGTGGGAGAAATACTGAAAAAACATTATTTGGTGATTTTGGAGATTATAAAGTTATTCTTTCTAATAAAACTTTTAAAGATCCATGTCCTGTTTGCGGATCAAAACTTGTTAAAGAATCTTATTTAGGTGGGACTATTTATTTTTGTCCTGTTTGTCAAAAATTAGATTCTTAATATTTGAAAATTTATGAAGTATTAAGTAATTGATAGTTAATTTTATATATGATTAATCATATAAATATTAACTGAATATGGGTAACGTCCCAGTATGGTACGTCATCTGTGGTGGCGACACTATTAATTTAGCCATTACCTGCTGGGTTCCAATTCATTTATATTATTCTATTTTTGTATTTAAATAAGTGAATGTTATTTTCTATTTTGTTTATATATTTTGACTCATTATTTTCAAAATTTTGGAAAACACACCAAGATATTATATCTGCAACTTGTATTCCTTTATATGCTTTTGAATCAACAAATGAAAGTTTTGAACTTTCATTGTATTTTAGATTTTTAAGAATTTTTTCCTTAAAGGAATCTCTATAATAATGCGGTACAAATCTATCAAACTTCATTGAAACTACATTTTGGATATTAGCTTTTAATACTAGGTTGGAAGCAATATTGATATATATTTCGTTTTTATTCTTGTACTTTATCCAATTCAAATTATTTATCTCTCTTTTATTAAATATTATAGAATATGAATTTAATTTAAGTGAAGATATTTCTTTTAAGATTTGGAATTTGATTTTATCATGAATTTTTGTAGCCTTAATCTCATTAATATTTTTCAATTTTTTATCAAATTTTTGATTAACTTTTTTAATTATTTTTTCTAACTTTAAACAATCTTGGTGATTTAGTAGTATTAATGTTATTACAAAATAATTTGATCCTTTTAGACCTAAGTCCCCGCTTTCATCCAAAAAACCATAAACTTCAATATAATCACCTACTGAGCTACTTTATCTTTTTTTTTATTTGTCAATTACATTTTGACTTTGTTAATATTTTAAATGTTTAAAATAGGTTAAATAAATTAAAAATAATTACAAATTTTTAATAATTATTTTTTTACTCAATGTATTTTATTACATATACATTGCATTTTATTATTTATAAATATTACTTTTCTATATTAATATATTACTCACAAATATTTTATATGTAATATTATATAATTTAAAAATATAATAGTATAAAAAATCTAAATTATAAAAATTATTTAAACATTTTATAAATATATTATTTAAACATTTTATAAATATCATAGGTTATTATAATGAAAGAAACTAAATTATCACTTGAAAAACTTGGAATTAAAAATCCAGATTTTGATTATGTCTCAAATAAAAGATTTTCAGATGGTTCAGAGTATCGTTTTGAAGTACCTGGAATTCAATCTCCATCAGCTTTAAAGTCCATTATTTCTAGCTCGGAAGATAAAGATATAAAAATTCATAGAGCAACTCAAACAAAAGGAATCATGTTACTTACTGATGATGAAATTGATGAAATGGTTTCATTAGCCGATAACTCTAAAATTGACTTATTTTTAAGTGTTGGTCCACGAGCTGTTTATGATACTAGTGCAACAGCCCAAAGTAAAGAAGGATCAAGAATTGGATATCGTCTTAGAGGATATGATAACTTAGTTTATGCTATTGAAGATGTAAAAAGAGCTGTAGATTTAGGAGTTAAAGGAATAGTTATATATGATGAAGGATTATTATGGGTATTAGCTAAAATGAGAGAAAGTGGAGAATTGCCTAATGACATTAAATTCAAACTTTCTGCACATGCTGGAACTTCTAACCCAGCTTCTGCAAAGCTATTTGAATCAATTGGATTGGATTCTTTAAATCCAGTTCGTGATTTATCTCCTTCTATGATTGCAAGTATTCGTTCAGCTATTGATATTCCAATAGATCTTCATACAGAAAATCCAAAATCTACTGGAGGATTCATACGTCATTATGAAGTTCCTGAATTTATAAAAATCGCTTCTCCAGTTTATTTAAAAACAGGTGGTTCAGTAGCTAAACATCATAGTTGGGATACAACTGATGACGAGGCTAATCAAAGAATAAAACAAGTAGAACTAGTTAAAAACATGATTGAAAGATATTATCCTGAAGCTATTATTAAATAATTAGTTAAATGATTAAATATAAATATTAAATTGAATAGATTAATTTTTAGGATGTTATATTATGGATGATTTGGAAAAAGAATATCATGAAATATCTTTAAGAAATATGATTGCTAAAACTCCAGCTGAAAGAAAAGAAGCTGAAAAGGATAGAGAAAAGTTCATTAAGGAACATCCAGATGTAGCTGATGAAATCATGTCTAGAAGATGGACTGAATATTAATATTATTTTCATATTTTAGTTTGGGGGGATATTGTTTTATTATATTTTTCATTATTTTTTTTTTATAATTTATTATTTTTCCTTTTTTTCATTATCTTTATTTGCCCTGTTCTTTTAGTATTTTAGTATATTTCATTTTTATCTAATATTTTTTATTTTTTTAGAAAAATTTAAATACTCTAATGAATATAATAATCATTAGGTGATATTGTGTCTATGTCAACAAAAATATACAAAGGGTTTCAGACAATTATCCCTTCTGAAATCAGAAATAAATTGAAATTAGAAGTTGATGATATAGTAGAATGGTTCATGGATGAAAATGGAAGTATTCAGATTAATTTTAGAAAAAGAAGCAATTTTGAAGATATTATTGGAATTGGACAAACTGGATATAAAACAAATTCTGTGAAATTAAAAAAGATGGCTTCAAAAGGCAAAAGAATTAATAAAATTAATAGATAGTAGTAATCTAATAATATTAATAAATCTAATAAAGCTAATAAATTTAATAAGGTTTATAAAGCTAATAAATTTTATAAAGCCAATAAATCTAATAAAATCAATAAAATATTCAAATACTCATGAAATGTGAATTTTAGGAGATAAAAATGATCTTTGTAGATGCTTCGTTTTTTATAGCTATTGTAAATAAAAATGACCAATGGCACAAAGATAGTATTAGAGTTGCTAAAAAAATAGCTAACTCTGAAAAAATTGTTTCAAATTTAATTATTTCTGAATCTGTAACTTCTGTTGGTAGTTTATTAGGTGGAAAAATAGCTAAACAACTTTATGATAACATCAAAGATAATTACATAATTTTCAATGAAAATAGGGAGATATATGATAATTCAATATTCACACTTCTCCATTATGATGGAACTTTATCACTTGCAGACTGTCTAAGCTTACAAATAATGAGAAAAATAGGAATTAATAAGATAGTTTCTTTTGATAGGGATTTTGATAAAATAAAAGGAATAAAGAGGATTCATTAGTATATAAATTAGAATTAATATAATGGTTAATATTAAATAAATTATAATATAATTGATATAAATGTAATATAATTGGTATGAGTGTAATATAATTGATATAATTATGGTTTGATGTAGATACTATGGATTTATCATTAAAAATAGAGAAAGCATTAATAAAAGCAAGTACTTCTTATCCTCAAGATAGGATTTCTGCATTTGAAAGGGCTTTAAAAATTGAAACTAATGAAAATGCTATATGGGCATTAAAATTAATCCTTGAAAATGCAGAGATTGCTAGTGGAAAAAAGCTTCCTTTGTGTGATGATACTGGAATTCCGCATGTTTTTATTGAACTTGGTAAAGATACTATGCTTCCTTCAGAATTTTTAGAAGATATTAAAAAAGGAATAGCTAGGGGATTTAAAAATCTACCTGGTAGACCAATGGCAGTAAAAGGTAATGATTTAGAAAGACTTTCACAATCAAAGGGTTTATATGATGAAAGTGAAAAAGTTATAGCTCCTTCTTTTCTAATAGATAATTGTAATAATAAAAATACTAAAGAATACACTGAATTAGAGGGTAAAATTAGAATACATCTATTGCTATTAGGCGGTGGACCAGAAATTAGAGCTAATACTTATAGAGTTTTCCATAAAAGAGATTATAAAGAAGTTTTAAATATAGCAATTGACAGATTAAAAGAAAACTTAAGCTTTTTAGGATGCACTCCAAGTATTCCAGCAATAGGTATTGGAAGAACTCATTTTGAAGCTAATTCTCAATTATTTAAAGCTATGATTTATGGAAATTTGAATAATCAATCTAAAAATGAAAAATATATAACTGATGAACTTAATAATACTAACATTGGGCCAATGGGTTTTGGTGGTAAAACAACAGTTCTTGGATCCTTTGTAAAAATAGGTCCTCAAAGAGCAAGTGGTGTTAGAATTTTAGCTACACGCCCTTCTTGTTTTGTTGAACCAAGAGTAGCTACAGTAGAAATAGATTAAATTTTATAAAATTCTTATTTTTCTACTATAATCTTCTTATTTTATAATAAATTTATATATTAGAAATTAACAATAAAAAATAAAAAGTTACTAAATGTTGATAAATAGAATGGAGGGAAAGGAAATGAAAAAAGAATATGATTCAAAAAATGTTCATAAAAATGACCATTTAATAAAAACTTCAATTACAAATATTGAACCAGATAAAATAATTACTAGGAGTTATTCTCAAGAAGATTTAATAACTAATATTAAATTTTCTGAAATGGTTTATTTACTTTTAAAAGGAGAACTTCCTGAACCTAATGAAACTCGAATGTTTAATCATATATTAGTTTCTTTTTGTGATCATGGTGTCACACCTCCAAGTACTCAAACTTCAAGATTAATCATATCTTCAGGAGCTTCTTTAAATGTTGCTTTAGCGGGAGGTCTTCTTTCTTTTGGTAAAAAACATGCTGGAGCTATTGAAGATGCAATGGATTTGTTTCAAAATACAATTAATGAAACTATTAAATCTATGAATGATGATAAAGATGAAAACTTTTCAATAGATGATTTATTGAATGATGATGATTTAATTGAAAAAATAGCAAATGAACTTGTAGATAATCACTTTTTAAACAGTAAAAAAATGCCAGGTTTTGGTCATAGGTTCCATAGTAAAGATCCTCGAGGAGGAAAAATAATGGAATTAGCTAAAAAAGAAGAGTGTTTAGGAGTTCATTCTAAATTAGCTTTAGCTATTGAAAAAATACTCATTGAGAAAAAGAATATATATATCAATGTTGATGGAGCTAATGGAGCCGTTCTTTCAGATATGGGATTTTCAAGCTTTTTAGGGTTTGGGATTTTCATGATTGGAAGACTTCCAGGATTATTAGCCCATGTTACAGAAGAAATTACAGAAGAAGAAGCATTTAGAAAATTCTGTCATATTGAAGATATTGTATATAATGGTCCTGAAGAGGAACCATTAGGGGATTAATTTTTCTTTATTGAAAAAGATTCATTTGATGATTTAATTTATAGTAAATTTTTGCATTATTTATATTTTAAATTAAAATCATCTATATTATAGATTTATATTTTATATTATAGACTGTATATTTTATATTATATGCTATATTATCAAGTTATAGTATAAATTATAAATTTATTTCTTATATTTATCATTTTATATTTTATATTTTTTATATTATAATTTTTATAGTATATTTTTTATACTATATTTTTTATTTTATATTTTTTATATTTTAGATATATTTTTAATTGAATTTTTCATTTTATAGAAATATTTAAATTGAATAAATTACAAAATATTTCTTGTTAGAAATTTAACTAATATTTTTATAATATTTTTATAATATTATTTTTATAATATAATTATTTATATTACTATGGAGGTGAAGTATATGGCAAAAGTAAAAGGAACTAATAAAAGAACAAGACAAAAATCTTATTATAGAAAACCAGGAACTAAAAGAGGTCGAGGAATTAAAAAAATTTAATTTTACTTTATGATTTAGAGATTTGTTTAATCTACTAAATCAATAACTATTATAATACAATTTATTTACTAATGGTTTGATTTATAATATTTATTCACTAAACGATCTGATTTGTAATGATTTATTTACTAATTATAATTATACTAATTATTAATTAACTTATTAAATATACTATTTTTATAGAATCTTTTTTTAAAATTCTTTAGGGAGATATGTTATGGAATTTTTAGAACTTATTGAAAAAAGGTATAGTGTAAGAGGATATAAACAAGATCCTATTGAAAAAGAAAAGCTAGAAAAGGTCTTGGAAGCAGGAATTTTAGCTCCTACTGGTGTTAATGCTCAAGCTTTTAAAATATATGTTATTAACACAGAAAAGTACAAAAAAGAATTAAAAAAGATTTACTCTGCTCCATGGTTTGTAGAAGCACCTATAGTTTTATGTTTAGCTATGGCTCCATCAAAATGTTGGACAAGACCATGGGATGGAAAAAATATTAGTGATATTGATGCGGGAATTGTTATGGATCATATAATTCTTGCAGCTACTGATTTAGGACTTGGAACTTGTTTTATCGGCGCTTTTAAAAAATATGCTGCTTATGATCTTTTAAAATTTGATGAAGATTATGAACCAGTTCTTTTCACACCTCTTGGTTATCCTAATGATAAAGGTAGAAATACTACTAGAAAAACAATAGCAGAACTTGTTGTTTATAAAGATTAGAGTAAAATGACTAAACTTATAATGTTAAAAGCAAAAGATTTTGATGACATGGAGTCTATAGCTAAACCTTTTATTGATAAAGGTTATAAAATCATGTCTTCTGATGCTAAACATATACTAACTAAAAAAAGGAATTTTGGAAATAGATATGTACATATACTATTTTTATTCTTAATACTATTTGTTATTGGATATGATTCATGGATGGTTTATGCTACATGTATAATTTATAGCATATATTTTATTTATTTTTTATTTAAAAAATCAAAATTGGTTCTTATTACAACTGAATCTAAAGATACAGAGGGAAATTTAGTTGAATTTGATAAAATTGAAGAAATAAAAATTTGATTTAAAAATGGATTAGTTGAATTTGATTTAATTTAGAAATAGATTATTTGATTTTGGTTTAATTTAGAAATAGAAATTCAATTTAATTTAGAAATAGACTATTTGATTTAGAAATGGGTTAGTTGAATTTGATTTAATTTAGAAATAGACTATTTGATTTAAGAATAGACTATTTGATTTTGGTTTAATTTAGAAATAGGCTAGTTGATTTTGGTTTAAT
>WRCI01000075.1 GCA_009784145.1 Methanobrevibacter sp. | reverse complement strand
TTTATAAAAAAATATAAAAAATATACTAAAATCATATAATTTAGTAAAAAATATTATAAAAGAATTATATAATTTAGTAGATTATATTGTAAAAAATTTATAAAAAAATATAAAAAATATACTAAAATCATATAATTTAATAAAAAATATAATAAAAATTATTTAAATTAGAAAAAATACTGATTTAGTAACTAAATGATTTATATAAATAGAAATAATAAGGATAAAAATAATAATAACTAAGGATGTAGTGTTATGAGTCAGATTGATCAGCTATTAAAGCTATTGGAAAATGTGGAATCTGTTGAGCTTGAAGAATTTAGAATGGATTTTGAAGAGTTAGAAATAACTTTAGCTCCAGCTATAGCTAGAACAGTTCAACAAACTCTAAATAGGCAACAATTTGCTGAAAAATCAATAGAAAAAACTATTTTAAAAGCAGATGAGTTTAAAGCACCTATTAGAGAATATCCTGGTAAAATTGCTCAAGTCCAAATAGGTGATGGAACAAGAAAACCAGTATATCTTGGAGGTCAAAATGCACTTTATAGATTTGAAGAACCACAACCAAATCCTCCTGTTGTAACTTTTGATGTTTTTGATATTCCTATGCCTGGACTTCCTCGCCCTATAAGAGAACGTTTTGAGGATGTTATGGAATCTCCAGGAGAATGGGCTAAAAAGGCAGTTAAAGATTATGGTGCAAACATGGTTACATTACACTTAATTGGAACTGGACCAAAGGTTATGGATAAATCTCCTAGAGAAGGAGCTCAAGTTGTTGAAGAATTACTTCAAGTGATAGATGTTCCTCTTGTAATTGGAGGGTCTGGGGATCCAATTAAAGATCCACTTGTACTTGAAGCTGCAGCAGAAGTAGCTGAAGGAGAAAGGTGTTTGCTTGCATCAGCTAATTTAGATTTGGATTATCATAAAATAGCTAAATCTGCTGTGGATTATAATCATGCTGTACTTTCATGGGCTATTACTGATGTTAATATGCAAAAATCATTAAATAGGTATTTAATGAAGGATGGATTAAAACAGGAAGATATTGTTATGGATCCAACTACTTGTGCTCTTGGTTATGGTATAGAATTTTCTATTGATGTAGTCACAAGAACTAGATTGGGTGGTCTTAAAGGAGATCCTGATTTACAAATGCCAATGTCTTCTGGTACAACTAATGCATGGGGATCAAGAGAAGCTTGGATGAGGAAAGATGAATGGGGACCAACAGATTACAGAGGACCTTTATGGGAAATTTTTACAGGTCTTACAATGATGTTAAATGGAGTAGATATATTTATGATGCTTCACCCAGATTCAGTAAAAATACTTAGAGAAATTGGTGAAACATTTACTAAAGAATATTCATCAGATTCTTTGTCATTATCTGATTTAGATTCGCCATCAGATTCGATTTCATCAGCATCTTCAAAAATTGACAATTGGATAGCTGAATTAGAGTAATTAAAAGAAAAAATAAGGAGTTTTATCATGGCTAAGATTACTGGAATGGATGTTTACAAGAGGTTTTATTATGGCTAAAGTTACTGCAATGGACGTTTATAAATTATTACCACAAACCAATTGTGAGGATTGTGGAGAAGCAAGTTGTATGGCATTTGCAACTAAATTATCAGAAAAAGAAGCAGATCTTGCAATATGTACTGAGTTAACTGATGAAGAATTTAGAAAACTTGAAGAATTACTTGCTCCTGCAGTTAAAGAAATTATCTTTGGTAAAGATGATAAAGCCAGAGTTATTGGTGGAGATGAAGTTCTTTATAGATATGAAGAATCTTATTATAATGAAACAGCATTAGCTATTGATGTTAGTGATGATTTAGACTCTTCTGAATTTGATGAAAAAATAAAAACCATTGAAAGTATAAAATTTGAAAGAACTGGTGAAATTCTAACCCTTGATGCTATTGCTCTTAGAAACAAATCAGGTGATTCAACTAAATTTGCAGAATGTGCAAAAAAACTTGAAACAGCTAAATATCCTGTAATTTTAGTTACTTTTGATCCAATAGCTATGGAAGAAGCTCTTAAAGTTATTGGAGATGAACGCCCACTTATGTATGCTGCAAACAAAGACAATATTTTTGAAATGATGGAATTAGCTATTAAATATCAATGTCCACTTACTGTTTTTTCACCAGGAGATATTGCTGGAATGAAAGATTTAATATTTACACTTAAATCAAATGGATTTGAAGATATTGTAATGGATCCTGGAACTTTAACTCAAGATGCAATTGGAGATACTCTAGATAATTTTATAATGTGTAGACGTCTTGCTGTTGAAGATAAAGATGATAATTTTAGATATCCTTTACTTGGGATTCCTGCACTAGTCGGATTGAATGAAGATATGGATGAAATTGAAAAAGGATTTATGGAAGCTACAACAGCTTCAACTTTAATTAATAAGTATGCTGACATTCTTATACTTAAAAAAACTGATATGTGGGAACTTATCCCAATTTTAACTCTTAGACAAGGTATATATACAGATCCTAGAAAACCACAAGCTGTTGATCCTGGAATTTATGAGTTTGGCGATTTAGATGAAAATTCAGCAGTTATAGTTACTACTAATTTTTCTTTAACTTATTATACTGTTGAAGGAGACCTTAAATCTGCTAATTGCAACTGTTATCTTCTAGTTCTTGATACAGTTGGAAAAGCAGTAGATGTAGCTATAGCTGGAGGACAGTTTGATGGTAAAGCTGTAGCTGATTTAATTAATGAATCTGGAATTGAAAATAAGGTTAAAAATAAAAAAATGATAATACCTGGATTAGCTGCTTCCATAAGTGGTGAAATTGAAGATGAAACTGGTTGGGAAATTATGATAGGTCCAAGAGATTCTTCTGGTCTAGCTGAATTCATTGATGAAAAATTTTAAAATTATTAAATATTTTTATTATAATTTATTTACACAGAAATAGCATATTAGCAGTGATTAAATGAAAACCTTAATAGTCACAGACCCACAAATGTGTAGTGAATGTGAAGATTGTATTAATGTATGTAAAAAAACTTATGGGACTGCAAGAACAAGAAGAACAAAGTCTATTCCTATTTTTTGTTTACATTGTCATCCAGATAAGGCTCCATGCCATATGATTTGTCCAAATAATGCTATTGAAGCAATTGATGGGGAAAATTGTGAAATTTTAAAAGTTAATGGAGAAATGTGTATTCTTTGTAAATTATGTATAATGGCATGCCCTGCTGGAGCTATTATTTATGATAAAGAGAAAAATTCAGTTGAAAAATGTACTCTTTGTTTAGATTCAGATAATATAATTCCTGCTTGTGTTGAAGCATGTAAAGATAATGTTTTAAATGTTCTTTCAATCGAAGACCTTCAAGAGCTCAAAAATGATGAAGATTTAGTTGAAGCGTTTCAAAAAATTATTAAAACTTTTAGATTTGATTCAGAGGGTTATTAACTTATTAAATATGAATTGATATGAATAAAAAAATTTTAGTAGTAGGCATAATGACCATTATAACAATTATAGTTACAGTAAGTGGGTTATATATGAACTAAAATATATGAATTCACGCACAATCAAATTAACATGAGTGAATAGAATTATAAAAACCTTTTACATTCATCAAGGAATATTTCAGCTTTTTCTAAATTATATAAAGCATCTTCCTCAGTAAAATTTGAATGATTATCATAATCAGCTTCTTCTCGGTCTTCTTTTAGTCTAGATAAAATTTTTCCTATTTTTTTTATCAAAGTCATCATTAACAATATATTCCAAACCAAATAGATGCAAAACTCCACTGTGCTTTTTAGAAAACTTTCTTTTTTTAATCAACAATGCCTTAGCCCCATGGAAAGCAGCATAGTAAGATCGACCTATTGAATTTTTGTATCTTTCATTATTAAAAGCTACTTTAGAATCTTCAAGAGCTTCTAATGCAGTATTAAATTCTAATTTCACTTCACTATCCAAGCACAACACCCTCATTATCTACATTGGAAAAAAAAGAAAAATCTTTGTATTTTTTGTAGTGTGTTATGGTTTTTATCTTGACAGAAATATATTCTCCAGTTTTTATAAGAATATCCATTACTTTTCCATAGATATCATCACTGATTAAATTCTTGTCAGATTTTTTATTTGTGAGTATAAGTATGTCAATATCAGAATATTTATCATCATCGCCACGAGCAACAGAACCAAATAAGATGATTTTTCTGATTTCTGGATGATTTAAAGATTTTGCAAAATCAACAGCTAATTGTTTTCTATCCATAAGCAACACCATAAGTAAATTAAATCTATTTTAATTACTTCATTTATTAATATGTATTTTAAATAAATATATAATTTGCTATGCATTTTTAATTTCATCTTATTATTTTTTCTTTTTTAACTTTTATTCCTTCATTTTCAAGCATTTCTTTTTTCATATCAAGTCCACCACGAAAACCAGTTAGTTTCATGTTTGATCCAACTACTCTATGGCATGGAACAATTATAGCTATTGGGTTTTTGTTTAGTGCATTTCCAACAGCTCGATATCCTTTAGTTCCAATAGCTTCTCCAATTTCTTTATAAGTTTTCACTTCCCCTTTTGGGATTTTCATAGTTTCAATATAAACTTTTTTTTCGAAATCTGTTACTCCAAGGATGTTTAAATCGACGTATTTTGAGAAATCTGCATTTTCACCTTTAAAAGAACTTTTTAAAAGTTTTTCTAAATTTTCACACCTAATCAAACCTTCCTTTTTTAACTTTTTGTCATTTTCTAAAAATATATCTTTTTTTCCTAAAAAAACTTTCATGACTTTATTATCTTTACAATAAGCTGTGATTTCTTCCATATTATTCCTCTTATATTATATTCTCTTATATTATATCCTCTTATATTATATCATCTTATATATTATTCTCATTATGCATTATTTCTCTTATATTTTAATATTAATACCATTAATTTATTGTATTATACAATATTATACAATATTATATGATATTATGTTATTATTTTATTTAGAAATATTTTTCCTGTTTCTCAATATATTGGCTATATAAATAAAAAATCCTATAAAAAAGTATACTAATACTTGAATATCTAATATACCAGTTTCTATCCCAATTATTGCATAAGATAATAAAAGTGCATATAGTGCAATGTAAAAAGAGTCCGTTGTTTTTTCTAATATCTTATAAGCAATTCCTAAAATAAAACCAAGAAGTCCCATAAAAATAGCTAAGCCCACTCTACCAAAATCAATTAACATTGGTCCAATAAGTGTTGGAGTAAGTGTTACTCCTGTTCTCCAGGCGATTAATTGTCCTATTATAGTTCTAGGTCCAAAACCACCAGCACCCGGTATTGCACTAAGTGTAAGTCTTCCATGCATTAGTCCAAAATCTCCTGAAATGTGATTAAGTAGATTAAGCACATTCAATGTAAAATCTGCTCTACTTTGAAGAGTGTAAAAGGGACTAGTACTAGCAGTTATTGCAAATTCTTCAATGGATCTATAATAACCAATTCCTATAATCATAGTAACTCCTAATAATGCTCCAATAATTACTTCCCAAACAGCTAATATTTCACCATAATAAGCAATTATTATCATCATAAGGAAAGCTGCAAGTATTGGAGTTCTATAACCCAATGTAAGTAAAAATAAACCACTAATAATAGTTAGTAATAAGAATCTAAATCTTATTTGTGATCTACTAATGATTCCTTTTTTAAATCTATCTAAATAATAGGAAGACATAAGTCCTATTCCCGGAATCATTAAAAATACTGGCATGGTAAGGATAGGTTTTAAATCATATCTAATTGGGGGGTTTAAAATAGGTAAACCTCCTACTGAAGCCACACTTAAAAAGAAAAAGATAATTCCTATAAGAACTAAACAAAATCCTATTGAGTATATGGTATATGAATTAAATTTTATAAGATTTATTTTGTTTTTTATAGGGTTATTTTTATTTTTTATAGATCTATTTTCATTTTTTAAAGGCTCCTTTTCATCTTTTTGTTGCATTATTTCTTCTTCTAAATCAGCAATTTTATCCATCCAGCTATCATCGACAATTGGACCATCCTCTCCTCTAATATCATTGTCAATTTGAGTATTTTCATCATTTGTAAGGCTATTTTCATCTTTTATAGAGCTATTTTTATTATTTATAAAAAATCTTGGAATGATTATTGCTCCAATTATAAAAGCTATAAATGCAATAGCTATGTTTATTACTAAACTAAATGAAACAGGACGTAATGAAAGAATTAAAAATACACTAAAAACTAAAATAACAATTAATGGTGAAAAAATATGTTTTGAGAGGATTTTACTTTTTTTAAAAAGATTAAAAAATTCTTCATTAGGATATAATCCTTTAAAATAGCTATTCACCCATTGATTTTCAATCCATCTTAAAATTCCAAAGATAGTTGTAAATAAAAATGATTTTTTAAACAAGTTTTCAAAAAATTTACTTATAGTTCCAGCTATTGAATATAAAATACTCATAAAATCACTTTTTCTTTATTTTTTTGGACTTATAGATGTTTTTTTTAAGAGGGATTCTTGAATTTTTAGAGCTATATGTTTTTTTCTTCTTAAGAACTTATTGAAGTTCACTCTAAGTTTCTAATTTTAAGTGATTTTTAAAACATTAATCACATCAAATGAATTTTTAATATTTTCAATATCCTCATCATTTGAATCATAGATTCTTATAGTTATAAAACTTGTCTGACCATTTATTGTTCCAAGTATTTCTGAAGCTATATTTAATTCATTTTTTTGAGCCATTATAAGAGATATTTGATTTTGAACATTTTCATTAAATTGTCTTACAGATCTTTTTTTACCATTAGAATACAATTCATTAGCTAACTCTTGAAATATTTGACTATCTTTTGTATCAATAGCTATTTTTGATTCAATTGTATAATTTATTCTTTCAGGTATTTTACTTACAATTTCATCTAAATTAGAAATACTCATAGGCCTTATTTGAATTTCAGTTAGATTTTTGTATTTAGTTCCATCTGTTTCAAGTGTTATATATTCAATATAAATATCAGGATTACAATCATCTTTATAAAGTCCTGCAAGAATATTATTTCCATTTATATTTAATAAAATCTGAGTATGTCCATTATTATCATCGTCTACCCATATAACTCTTCCATATACTTCTTCATATTCTCCAGAACTAGAATTATATCCTCCCACATGACTTTTAACAATATTCCCTTGCCTATAAAATGATAAATATTTTTCTGGTAATTTATTCAATGTAGATGAATCAAAAGATATTGATTGATTACTGTCTTCACTTCCTCCAATATGGGTAAATGCAAATACTACTGCTCCTATAACACATAATATTATTAATATGTCTATTATTGTAAATCTTTTTAAAATATTTTTAAAATTAGGTTTTTTCATAATATTGCCTTTATTTTTTTTATTTTCATTGATTTTATAATATATAAGATATATTAGTTGTTAATAGTAGATTATATTTTATAAAAACTTATTTTTATATTCTTATAAAAGTTTTATATTTTATAAAAGTTTTATATATTGTAAATTTTTATATTTTATAAAAAGTTCATTTAAATTTTTATATTTTATAAATTTTTATATTTTATAAAAAGTTCATTTAAATTTTTATATTTTATAAATTTTTATATTTTATAAAAAGTTCATTTAAATTTATT
>WRCI01000074.1 GCA_009784145.1 Methanobrevibacter sp. | reverse complement strand
ATTTGTTGGAGTTCTCTGAGCTTTTTGTTTCATCATTAAGTTTATATAATTAATTGTTCTTATTATATAACATAGTTTTATATGAATTATAAAATTAATTTGTAAAATTTGAATAATATATGAAGGAGATATTTTATGAAAACAAGAAAAATGGTTTCTATTTTGATAATAGCTTTGATAGCTGTATTAATGCTTACAACAGTGGTGGCATCTGCAGAGCCAGTATCTGCAGCGTCTAAGGTGAATGTCAAATGGGATGCAAATGGTGGTAAAATTGGAACCGCTAAAGTTACCACAACAACAGTTACTAAAGATGTAAAATTAGGGAAACTTCCTAAAACACCTAAAAAAGTAGGATATGCCTTTAAAGGTTGGTATACGAAGAAATCAGGTGGAACAAAGATTACAACTAATACAATTGCTAAAAAGAAAGTGACATACTATGCACAATGGGCGAAAGCATACACACTGACTTTTGATGCCAACGGAGGAACAGTAAGCCCAAAATCTAAAAAAGTAGGAAATAAATTAAGTTATGGAACTTTGCCAACGCCGACACGTTCTGGTTATACATTTACTGGATGGTACACAGCTAAAACAGGTGGAAAACAAGTAAGCACAACAACCAAAATGGTCGCAAAAAATGTTAAAGTTTATGCACAGTGGAAAAAAGGAAGTTCAACCATGAATACTGCATCAAATAGAGTATTGAATGCTGAAGAAAAAAAATTTGTCGGTAAATGGAAGTTAAACTGGGATGGAAGTAGTGTATATGAATTCAAAGCCGATGGAACTTATTCTCAAGTTGCTTCTATAAAATATTTTAGTGGAGGATCTTCGTATCACAGTTATTGGTGGGGTGAAAAAGGTTATTATTCTGTCAAAAATGGAAAATTGACCCTACAATACCAGTATACTAAGGATTACAATAAGGTATTAGTATTTTCAAATGCTATTTGGAGTGACTGGGAAACTGGCACCCCAAAGGATATCACATTCTTCACTGAAAATGGGAAACAATACATGAAGGGTTTGGTGGGAGACCTTCCATTCATTAAAGTTTCATAAGGTTTAATATTTTGTTAAGGATATAGTTCAAAAAAGGACATTTTCATATATTTTTTCACATTTTATTTCTTATGTGAAAGATAAATCAACAATTTATAATGGATGTAAAGTTTTTTAACTATTGCATCTTTCTATTACCTTATTTATTTTATTTATTACTTATTTATTTCTCAATTCTTTTATTTATTTTATTCTAACGAACTTTCTTCAATTATTGTAAAACCTGTTTTTAAGTGTTTCAGTTCTTCATCTGTTAAGGTGTCTTTTTTTACATTTATATCCATGATATTGCTTTGACCAAACGGATCTTCAATTATTAATGTTGCTTCAGTTTCTCCATTAGCTAGGAGTTCTAATTTTTCAATAATAGCTAATCCATTTTTTTGAGATTCTTCATCTTCAAAGATAGCTAATGCTTGCTTTACCACATTTTCAAATCGACTAATGACTCCTTCTACATTAGAAACATATCCTAATGATTTTGGACCAGGTTCAACCTTAAGACCTAATTCTGGAATAGTTACAGTTGCTGATTGTGATTTAACAACTCTGCTTGATATTGTGTCTTTATTAATTGTTAGTGTAAGTTTAATTGGATCTTTTTGTTCTAAACATATAACATCATTGTGTTTATATCCACATGCACTACAAATAAGAGAAGATTCAAGTATTTCTCCAAAATGAGGAATATTTGATGTTTTTGTTGTAGACTCTGCAGTTTTTTTTCCATTACACACTGGACAATCAATTACCATTTTTGACAATATATCAACTCAATTTTTATAATAGTTTTTTATAATAGTTTTCTTTATAGCTATTTTATAATAGCTTTTTATTTTTATTTATTTTTTAATTTTCTTTATAGCTTTTTATAATAGTTTTTTATAATAGTTTTTTATAATAGTTTTTTATAATAGTTTTTTTATAGCTTTTTATAATATTTTTTTTTATTTTTTTATTTTTTAATTTTCTTTATAGCTTTTTATAATAGTTTTTTTTATGGTTTTTTATTTTTTTTATAATAGTTTTTATAATATATTTTTTTATAGAATATAGGCAAGTATAGCTAACTTTAGTGTATATCCACAATATTGTTTTCTTATTTTTTGTATTGTTCTTATTCAACCTCTATAAACATATCCTTTTTTGTCTAATTCAGCAATAATCTCATCAAGAGTTTGTTTATTTTGTGCACAAATCTTATTGCCTCTTATATTATTTGATAATTTATAAAGATATTCGAAGTCTGTTTTAATTTTATCATTATTTTCCAATGATTCAATAAACCTTTGAGCTTTTTTTGGTTCAGAAGCATTTACTTTTCTTACTAAAGGTTCTCGGAAGCTTGGAACTGTATAGGTAACTTCTTCAATTATTCCATTATGTTTATTTACAATGATATCTACTATATCACCTAATTCATCTACTGAATTTTTAAGCATAATCTGAGTACAAGTTTCTGTTATATGTGTAAGCATTTTTTTAGCAGTTCCATCAATATTTTCTGTGGTAATTACTTTTACTCCATTGTCAATAGCTTTATCAATTAAAAAATCATGAATAATTCTATTTTCACTAAAATATTCTAATTGTTTTCCACCTCTATGAATTTGCATAGCTCTTTTTACAAAACGATTTTTATGATTTTCTTCATCAGCTTCTAAAACAAAGAAATAGATAGAGGCATGTTTTTTAAATTTTTCAATGTTAACTAAACCTGGAATTAAATGAACTCCCTCTATAATAACATCATCAAAATCTGATATGGCTCTTGAAATAACTTTTTCAACAGCTGGAATAACAAATGATGAATGTTCAACAAAACCTGCATTGATTAAACTTTTTTTATCATCATAATTTTGTGGATTTCTAAGAGCAGTGTATGCATCAAATGAGGATTTATGTAGTGCTGGAGCATATTCACTTCCAATAATTCCTCTTACAATTTCTCGAATAAAATCTGTTTCAAGTAAGTGTTTGATTCCAAGGCTTTTAGCTACTTCTGCCGCAACTGTTGTTTTACCGATTCCAGAAGCACTTCCAATTAATATAACATAAGGTTTTCTCAATTTAATCACTTCTTAGATTATTTTTTTTATTAAGCTTTAATATAATTTTCTTTAATGATATAAAACTCATTATAATAATTTATTTTCATTATACTTTTTATAATATGTTTAACTAATAAATTAAGTTAATATTTGTTTTAATCATAAATACATATGTTCTTTTTATATAATCATATTAAAATAAAATTATATTCTAGACTTTTTAATAAATTTTAGAATATTTTCTAATAAATTTCAAATTTTTTTAGATAACTATTAATTTTTTAAAATTTTTAAATACAATATAAAATTTCATAAAATAATTTTAAAAATTCTTAAAATAAAAGTGTATATTTAATAATAATGAAATATAATAAAATATAATAATATATATAAGGTATTGTTGTAAAAAATTATATTGTTTAATTTGTACTTAATAATTATTAAATTATTATATAATTATATTAAATTAATATAATTACAATTAAATCATTATATAATTAACAATTAATTAAATTATTATTATAATTAACAATATAATCAATTAATAATTAAATAAATTTTTAAGAAAAAATAAAATATTTAGGAGTGATTTCTTGTATTCTGTATCATCAGTTGAAGAACTACAAAATCTTAATCCCTTTATAGTCATTGGCTGTGGAGGTGGCGGAGAAAAATTTTCTAATTTAGAAGGAATTGAAACTGTTGGATTTGTTGATGATGATGATGACAAACAGGGACAAACTTTTTGTGGCTCTAAGGTTTCAGGAAGTTTAGTTCAAACAATTGAAGAAACTGATGCAAAAAGCGTAGCTATAATGCTACCTATTGGTGCTGAAGGAACAGCTCTTAAATATGCTGTACAAGCTATTGATAATGGTAAAAATGTGGTTTGTTCTTTTAGGTCACTAGCTCTTAATGATAATGTTTCTTTATTAAATTTTGCTAATGAAAAAGGAGTTGTTGTTAAAGAAATCAGTCCTCGTTTAGATATTATTGAGGATATTTTAGGCACAGCCCCTGAAAAATGTTGTGAAACTCTTCCTAAAATATCTTACACTCCAAAAGCACCAGTTGTTTTTATTGGTGGAACTTCTCAAGAATGTGGGAAAAGGACAACAACACGATTGTTAGGAAAAGAAGCAAATAAAAGAGGAATTAATTGTTTAGTACTTTCAACAGACGAAATGGGATTAGAAAAACCTTCAGATTTGAATTTTAGAGCGGGAAGTTTATCATCAATGGATATTCCTTCAGCTATACTCGGTTTAATGAAATACCTTGAAGAGAAGAAAAATCCAGATATTATTTTCATAGAAGGTCAATCAAGTTTAACAGAAATAGGAAATCCTCATCCTAGAGGTTTATCAGCAGCTATTTTAATTGGCTCTGCACCTGATGTTACTATTGTATGTCATAGACCAAATCACCCATATCGCGATCCACGAGGAATCAAGGAAGAAATAACTGCTATTGAAGCTATTGAACCAACTAAAGTAGTAGGGCTTTCAATTAACCTAAGAAATACAGATTCAAATACTGGTTGTGAAAATTTCGAGTCTGAGTTTAACCTCACTGCCGCTGATGTTTATAATGAAGGTGCTTCAACTTTGTTAGATTCAATTTTAAATTATTTAAAAGAGAATAAATTATTTAAAAAGGATTAATTATTTAAGAAAAACTTAATTATTTAAAGAAAATTAATCATTTAATATAAATAATCAATATAACTTATCGACTATAAATAAGCTAAATATAAATAATCAATTATAAATAAATTAAATAAAAATTATCAATTATAATAAATTAATTAAAGGAGAATAATAAATGAGTTTCGTTGATACATTAAAAAGAAGTCTTGGATTTGAGGAGGAACATGGAGAACCAGTTACTGATTATTCAACTGGTATGGTAGATAATGACTATTACATTTCTCCAGAACAACCATTTTATGAAATTATATTAATAAGACCAAAGTCAATTGATGATATGGAATATGTTTATGATCAAATTGTTGAAGAAACTAATCCAGTTATTGTTGATTTAGGTTATCTTGAGAATGAAGGTCCAGATGCATTTGCTATGGCTGGAGAAAAAATAAAAATTCTCAGAAAACAACATGGAGCAGAAGCTATATCTCTTTGTAGAGGAACAGAAAAGAATATAATAGTTTTGACTCCTTATAGAATAAATATTATTAAAAAAGAATAAATGATTTAAAAATAGAGATTATTGAGAAGTAATATTTTTATTCTTTATTCTCTATATTTTCTATATTATATTATAATTTTATACAATCTTTATAATTATTTTATTATTATCTATATTTTCTATATAATTTTATATAAGATTCTATTTTATATTTTTTCATATTATTTTTATATTATAGTAAAAACCACATTTCATACTATATTAAAATATTAATTTAAAATCATTTTCACAATTTAAAAAATGTTTCAGCATTTTTAAATGATACTTTGTCAATAGATTCTTTTTTAAATCCTAATTTTATTAATTTTCGAACTGTTTTAGGAACAGAAAGAGGATCTGAAGGCATATAGCTAATATCACTATTTAAAAGAAATTTATCAAAGCCATATTTTTCTAAAATTGTAATTGCTTCATCAATTTCCATTTTTTCTGGTTGAACTGTTAAACCTAATGTAAAATTTTCATCTATTATCTCTTCAATAACCTGAGAATTTACATGATCAATTACTACTAATTTAGAATCAATTGTTTCTAAAACAATATTTTTTATTTCTTTCAAAACATTTAGCTTATTTTTTCGAGGGGTGTGAATGATAACTGGAACTTTTTCTTCATCTGCCATAACTAGCTGTTTTTTGAAAATAACTTTTTCTTCCTCAGTTAAATTTTCAAGACCAATTTCCCCAATTGCTATTATTTTTTTAGTCTCAATATATTCATATAATTTGTCAAAAATGACTGTTGGGTTTTTGCATATATTAGTAGGATGTATACCTAAAGCTACTTTAAGATTAATACCATATTTTGCTGCACGTTTTGTATCGTAATATAAAATTCTTTTTAAATGATGCAAAAGCACTGATTCATTAGATAATTTGCATGGATAATATCCACAGCTTATAGCTGTATCAATACCACTAATAAACATTTTTTCAAAGTCTTCACTACTTCTACTATCTGCATGGATGTGGGTGTCTATCATCATAGTAATCACATGAGTTATCTTATTATAAAATTTAATAAAATGTTTACATGAATGAAAATGTTGTCAGAGGTAGATATACAATATCTTCTTCTTTTTTAATTATTTCTGTTTTGTTAGAAATAATAATTCCATATTTTGAATTATATTTATTCATTGATTGAATTACTTGTTTTTTATTTTTTTTCCCAACTCCTACTTCCACAGGGATTATTTCGCCTCCAATTTTACTCAAAAGGAAATCCACATTTCCATCTTCTGGAGGATAAAAAACACCATTTGGACTATTAGTTGTTTCTTTCATCTTTAAAAAATAAGATGCGACTAAATTCTCAGCTAACGAGCCTAAAAATTCCCTATTTTTAGGAAAATATCTTCCTAGTCTGAAATTAATACTTGATTTTAGGGAAGGAGATAAAAAATAATATTTTTTTGGCTTTTTAATACTTTTTCCAGCAGAAACATAAGGATCAATATGAAAAATCAGATGTGTTTTTTCAAGAATATTTAATAAATCGTGTATGACTGATGAAGAAACTTCTAATCTTGCAGATAATTTCTTTTCAGAAATTTCACCTGGTTTTTGAAGAGATAAAAAGATGATTATTTTGAAAATAGTGCTTTTTGTTTCTTTTCTAACCGAACGATAATGAGATACATCTTTTTCAATGATTCTTTCTATCATTTTATATGTTTTTTCATGAACATCAAACTCATTTAAGTATATACTCAATGGAAATCCCCCATAACATAAATAATTTTCCCATTCTTTTTTAGGAGGAGTCCTTAATTTAGATAGCTTTCTGTTAATTATTTTTTCTTTATTCGAAGCATCACTTATATCTCCTGTCAATATCAGATTTCGTATTGATTCAGAAGTTCCTTTAGGAGGGAATATTTTATATTTGAGGAGTAAATACTCTTGAAAATTCATTGGAAAAACTGATTCTTTTTTGGTTCGCCTAACAGCATCCACGTTTATTTCTAAATCTAATGCTGATGAACCTGTGAAAATCATGAAAATTTTTTTGCTTTGATCATATATGATTTTTCCTGCTTGTGACCATCTTTTATCATTTTGGGCTTCATCAATAAAAATAAATATTTCTTCATCTAATGTAACTGGTGATTTCTGATGTACATCACTTATAAAAACATCTATAGCCTGGATTATCCTTTCACCTAAAAGTTCATTGAGTTGATCTGTAGAAAGATATAAAATTCTATCACTTTCAATTTTTATTTCATTCACTAAATAATCATATATTTGAAAAATTAAAGTACTTTTTCCGACTCCTCTCAGACCAGGCAGTATAATGAACCTATTTTCAACATGCCCTTTTAAAAAATTGTCAATATGCATTTTTAATTTTAAAAAAACACTTCTATACTTTAACTTTTGTTTGTCACGATAAATATTTTCTTTTGTTAGTATGGGGCCCTCTCGTAATCTAGTTTGAACATAAGTTAATAATAATTCTCTATCAGTTTCCATAATATCTCCTCACTACTATTTTTAGACTAGTCTTTTATATATGTTTTACTCTATTTTTAGAGTAGTCTTTTATATATGTTTTACTCTATTTTTAGAGTAGTCTTTTATATATGTTTTACTCTATTTTTAGAGTAGTCTTTTATATATGTT
>WRCI01000073.1 GCA_009784145.1 Methanobrevibacter sp. | reverse complement strand
AATAACTAAAAAAAAAAACTTAGAAAAATAACTAAAAAAAACTTTAGAAAAATAACTAAAAAAAAAGCTTAAAAAAATAACTAAAAAAAAATAACTAAAAAAAAAGCTTAGAAAAGTAACTAAGAATAACTAAAAAAACTGAAAAAATAATCTAATTTCAAAGGAGGATAGCTATTGATAATCAATTTAAGAGTAGATCACAAAATTGCAGATATAGAAACAATGGAAAATGTATCTAAAGATTTAAAAAAGCTATTCATCAAATTTAAAGAAGAATTTAATGTTCAGGAATATATTGAAATTGATACGTGTAACAGAAAAGAATATTACATATATACTGCCACATATGGCAATGAAAATGAACTTTTAAAAGCTGAAAAGGAAAATACTAATGATAATATTCTTATTCACTATGATGATACTGCTATAGTTCACCTTTTTAGAATGACTTCTGGCCTTGAATCAATGATAATTGGAGAAGATCAAATATTAGGTCAAATAAAAAATGCTAAAAATAGAAGTATTAAAGAAGAACATTGTGGAAAAGTTTTAGATACTCTTTTTACAAAAGCTATTCATGTTGGTCAAGTAGTAAGATCAAAAACAAAAATAAATAGAGGATCTGTTTCTATAGGTTCTGCTGCTGTAGACTTAGCTGAAGAACATATTGGAAATTTAAATGATAAACATGTTTTAGTTATTGGTGCTGGGAAAATGGGAACATTAGTAGCTAAAGCATTAGCTGAAAAGGACTTAAAAGCTATTTTTGTTGCCAATAGAACATATTATCGTGCAGTCCGTTTAGCTAATGAACTTAATGGAAAAGCTATTTTACTTGATGAGTTAGGTCAATGTTTACCAAGTGCAGATGTCATTATTAGTGCTACTGGTGCACCACATAGTATTTTAAATAAAGAAAGGATTGGAAATTATATAGATACTTCAAACTCTTCATCAATTATAATGATTGATATAGCTAATCCAAGAGATATTGATGAAAATGTTAAAGAACTTGGAGTAAAATTATTCAATATTGATGACCTTCGAGGAATTGCTGATGAAAATAAAAAAATGAGGGAAAATGAAGTAAAAGAAGCTGAAATGATAATCAAAACAGAATTTAAGCTACTTAAGAATTCATTTAAATTAATGGAAGTAGAAGAACTACTTGGGAATATTCGATTGTCAATGGAAGATATTCGTATTAAAGAAGCTCAAAAAGCTAGTTCAAAATTAGCTGATGTTGAAGGTAGTGCTAAAATAATTGACAATATGACAAAATCAATTGTTAATAAAATATTCCATGATATTTCACTAAATATTAAAAAAGCTGCAGAAGAAGAAGATTATGTAACAATAGAATCTTTAAAATTTATTTTTAAAGAAGAATAATTATTAAAATAATTATAATAAAATAATATGAAATTAAAATGAAATAATGTGAAATAAAAAAAATTGTTGTGATATTGCATAGTACTGAATTATACTTGCCTATATTTTTATAAAAATAATAAAAAATATAAAAAATAATAAAAAATAATAAAAATAATAAAAATAGTAAAAATTATTTTTACTATTTATTTTATGTCAATTGTCTAGGTTAAATCCTATTAGTTTATAATAGTTTTTCAAGCCCCTTTGTAGCCATTAAACTCATAAAAGATCCTTCAGGAGTCATCAAAATATTTCCTTTGGCATATTCATCTAAAGCGGTTTGAACCATTGTATTTCTTTTATTTACGTTGACGGCTGCTTGTGAAAGAGCTCTAGCTAGTACCATTACTGCATCTCCTCTTGACATAGTTCCTTGAACATTACTACTGCCCGGATAACCAGCATAATTATCATTCATTCTTATAATACTTGTTGCATCAAGATCTGATACTTCCCCATCAACTTTAAATGGTCTAATAGAATCTATAACAGCATCTAATCCTTCATCATAGACTATTACTACAGCATCGGCTTCCATTCCAGTATTTGCTGCCACAATTTCTTTTGCATACTGCATACCTTGCTCTGGACCGTCCCACAATGAATCATGTAGAAACATTTTTCCAGAAAGATGAGCTGGAGCTGCTTGTGTAGGATGCATCATTCCTCCAGGATAAACTGGAGTATATTTTTTTATACTTCCATCTTTTAATTCGACAAAAAATGCCATATCTACACCACCACCTGGCTGCTCATGTTTATCAGTAGCTAAGACCAAAATCTTTCTTTCACCATCAGCTAAGTTAGGTCCTCCTAAGAGGGATCCCCATAATATAGCTAATATTCCAATAGCTCCTACAACCATAATTGCTATAATAAGTTTATTCTTTCTTTCCATACTATCATACCTATTTAAAATAGCATAATTTAAAAAATTGCTTTTTTTGTTTAATTATTTTTTATTTTTTTATTTTTAATTTATTTTTAACAATTTGTTAAATGATTAATAATTATTAATTTTTTAATACAATTAAAATGTATTTCAAAGAATTAAATCATTAGTACAATGGAAAATTATTTCTTATATGACAAATAATTTATTTTCTCTTATTGTTTTTAAAAATAAACTATCTTAAAAAGTAGTTATATATTGAATAAATAACATGATTAATATTTTAAATCACTTATTCATTATTATTATGTTTTTATTAGTATATAACTTTTTCTATTGAAAAAAAATTCTAAAATATAAAAATAAAAAAAATAAAAAAAATACTAAAACAAATAAAAAACGCAATTAAAAATCTCTTAATTATCCAAACATGTGTTTTGGAGGATTGTTTTGAGATTTATAGCTTTTTAATGCATATTCAAAATGGCGCAATCTTATTTTTTCTTCATCCTCATATAAAGCTCTGTGAAGTGCTGATTTTAACAATTTTTCTTTAATATCTCTTCCAGACATTCCTTTAGACATTTCAGCTAAGTTTTTAGAACTTAACATGACTTCATAAGGCATTGTTTCAATGAATTTTTCTATCATTAAAATTCTCTCTTTTTTTTCTGGAATCTTAAATTCAAATTCATCTTCAAAACGACTTCTAATAGCAAAATCTAATTGTTCAGGATTATTAGTTGCAGCTATTGTTACAACACCTTTATTTTCATTTATTCCATCCATTTCTGTAAGAAGAGCGTTTACAACTTCAGAAACATCTCCTCTCAATGATTGAAACTTCCTATGGAGTGCAATAGCATCTATTTCATCAATAAATATAACTGAAGGTGTGGTTTTTTGTGCCATTTCAAAAAGATCGTGTATTTGTTGTGCACCATCACCTACATGATTTCCAATTAAAGTAGTTGCTTTAACTAAATATAAAGGAACCTTAAGCTCATTAGCTAAAGATTTAGCTAACATTGTTTTACCAGTTCCTGGAACTCCATAAAACAAAACATTTTTTGGTGCCCATTGACCAAATTTTTCAGGATCTTCTAAATATTTCATTATTATTTTACATTTATTTTTTGCATACTCTTGACCTATTATATCATCAAGAGTTAAATCTGATGAAATATGTTGAATATTTTTAGAATTATTCTTTTCAGCTAATAATTCAATAGAAGTATTTTCTCCAACTACAGAATTATTTGGTTGAATTTCCAGAATTTTAAAGCCATAATCTGGGAATATTTTTTGATCGAATAAGTAAGACCCTTTTTTAACTTCAAGACCTAACCATTGTTCTTTTACATAATGTTCAAATAATTCTTTGTCTGAAATTTCTAAAGGATGTCCTTCCATTAGTGGAAAATTAAAAGGATATCCCACACTTTTAATTAAAATAGTTTTAGCTTCTTTTTTTGACTCAGATTTTGTAACTATTGATTTGTTACTTGTAATTTGAGATTCTTGTGATTTATTATTAGATTTCAAGTATTCACCTATTGAATAAATATATATTATATGATTTACTTAAAAATCAGAATATTGATTATAATTTTTTATTAATTTTATAAATTTTATTATATTTATTAATTTTATAAAATTTTCTTAGAGTTATGTTTCTAATATTTTATATTATATTTATATTAACATCAATACTATAATAATTTAATTATTAATATATTAAATTTATATAATAATTATTATATTATAAAACAATTTAATTCATTTAAATTAAATCATTTATGATAAAAATTCAAATAAATGTTCAATATCAAATATATCTTAATATTTAAAAAAATTAAATGTAGAAAAAGAACTATAAAAAGTTTTAATGAAATATAAAATGATTTAATAAAGTATAAAGAATTTTAATAGAATATAAAAAGTTTTAATAAAATAAAAACGATTTTAATAAAATAAAAAGAATTTTAATAGAATATAAAAAGTTTTAATGAAATATAAAAAGTTTTAATAAAGTATAAAAAGTTTTAATGAAATATAAAGAATAAAAAATAAAAAAAATAATAAAAAAATGTTATCTAGAATAACTAGAAAACAATTTTATTAAAAAAAAGTGCAAATTAGCAAGTACAAGAGTTTACAGCTAACTTAATATCTTCAGCTTTAACAGTTTTACGACCAGCGTGTTTTGCATAAGCTACAGCTTTTTGAGCAAGTTTAGTTGCAGATTCTTCTAATGCTTCAGCTAAAACTTCTTTAGCAGCTTCACTAACTCTGGTTGCTCCTGCATTTTTTACTATTCTTGCAACAGGTGCAAGTGGTAATTCGGTTTTTTTCATAATTAATCACATCTCCACATTTTAATTTAATTTTTTCTTACACAATAAACAATAAGTCTATTGTAAGTAATTATTCTTTAATTAATCATATATAAATGTATCGGTGAAATAAGAAAAAAAAGAGCTAAAATTCATATTATTTTAGGATTTCATTTAAAAATTTAAACTATATATTAAATATTAAATCTATATTTTTTTATTTTAAAAATTTATAAAAAAATATAATATATACAGAAATTTTAAATAATAACAAGTAGCTATTTCCAGTATTAGAATATTTTTCTAAAAGTAAAGAAATTATAATAATGATTCATAAAGTTCTTTCATTATTAATGCATCTTTATCAAGCAAAGGAGACTCACATATTATAGTAGCTTTCCAATCATTTTCTATAAAAGATTCAAGAAGCCATTTTATCTCAGGACCATATTCTACCTCTTCAAAAGTGTGATGTCTTCTCTCTCCTGCTTTTGTATATTCAATTCTTGTGAAATGACAATGTAATCTACCAATATCAAGTCCATTTTCTAACTTGGAAAGAACACAATTATAATCTTCTTTTTCACGAATATATCCTCTTCCACGAGCATGAATATGAGCAAAATCAATAGTTGGTTCAAAATTATCAAAACTTGAACAAATATCAATTATTTCATCAATATTACCTAATTGAGATCTTTTTCCAGTAGTTTCAGGAGCAAAAGTATATTTACTTATCCCTTCCTCATCAAGTCTTTCAAAAAGTGTGTTTATAGCACCTTTAGCTGTAGATAAAGCTTCAGATGAAGTATTTTTAGAATAATAACCTGGGTGGAAAACAACTCTATAAGCTCCCATCCATTCAGCAATTCTAGCAGCATTAACCAATGTTTCAACAGACATAGCTAGTTTTTTGTCTTCAACAGCAGATAAATTAATATAATATGGAGCATGAAGAGAAACAAGAATATCTTCTTTAATTGAATCTTCCTTTAAAATATTGGCTGATTTTTCACCAATCCTTAATCCTCGACCACCTTGATACTCATAGGCTTCTAAACCTTCATTAGCTATATATTCACATGCTTTATAAGCACTTCCTTTAAAATCAACAGGTCTCCCAGCTGGTCCAAAAATAACATTAGGTTTCATTTTAAATCTCCTTAAATGTGAACATTTTACTATATAATACATTATTGAAAAGATTATATTAAACTTGTTATATAATTGTTATGTAATTGATAAAAAATAAAAATTAAAAATAAATTTTGAAAAAATTAAAAATAAAATTTAAAAGAATTAAAAATAGTAAAATATTTAATAAAATAGATGAAAATTAGATTTATTTCCAACGTTTTAAAGTAGGAAACATCTCTTTCATCATTTTTCTAGCTTCTTCTTCACTAAATTCACTATTTTCAACCATTTTAGGAACACAAAAATCAATCATTTCTTCCATTGTTATATCTGAAGTAAATTCTCCATTTTGATAACAAAACTTACAATAATCTTTATTTGTAGCTCCATCAGCATTATCCCCATAATCCTTATCAGTCATAGGCATGCCACAAGATTGACAAAATTCCATATCCATATTAATCACTCCTAAAATTTATAAATTTCCCAAAAACAAATATAATGTATAAACTATAAATTAGATTATTGTTGTTTCCATCTTTTTAAACTTGGGAAAAATTCTTCCATTTGTTTTTTTGCTTCTTTTATATCCATAGAGTGAGCTTCAGCAACTTTAGGAGCACAAAAGTTAATCATGTCTTCCATAGTCATTTCTTCAACAAAACTTCCTTTATCATAGCAAAATTTACAAAAATCTTCACTGACACTTCCATCTTTTTCTGTTCCTAAAACTTCATTACTCATTAAAGGCATTCCACAAGATTGACAAAAGTTCATTTCTTCACTATTCATTTTATCACCTAATTTTCAATTAATTGTAATCCTTGATTTATTATTAGTTATATATAAAGCTGTTTTTTTTGTAAACAACATGTTTACTTTTTGTTTTTCATTATAGTTAATGATATATTATTTTAATATAGCTTTATTTTTATATAATATTTTTATATAGAATTGTTTTAATATAAAATTAATATAAAACCTTTATATAATATAAAACCTTTATAAAATTTTATATAAGATTATTTTTATAGATATATACAAGTATAGCTAAGTTTGGGAGTATATTCAGCTTTTTATTTATAATTTTTATAATATTTTTATAAAATTACTTTAATAATTCTCTGATTTCTCTAAGAACTAAATCATTTAAATCTTCTTCTTCATGGATAATTTTTTTATTTGATGGATCTAATAATTCTATTTCACTTAGTAACTCATTGTTGTCTGATTCGATTGAAAGTTTTTTAGCTTCCATTTTACTTATTAAATTAATACTTAAAACTTCTTCAATTCCATCTTCATTAATAAAATAAGTGTATCTAATAAAATAATTAACTAACCAAGATCTTAATATGTTCAATCCCTCGTGTTTTTCTTGCTTCTCTTTTAATTCTCTTTTTTTATAATTTCCATTATCTAAAGTGTCTAAATTATTGTTTAATCTAATAATTTTATTAAAATAGTACTTGCCTTTTTTTAAATTAATATTTTGCTCTTGTTCTCGAGTATCAACTGTTTTTATTATACTTTCACTATAGTCTCCAGAATTTCCATCTTTTAATTTGTTCATATTATGATAGCTATAGATAATCAGGTTTGTTTTTTCTTTGATGAAAGTATTTACATCTTTAAATACTGGTAACATGATTAATATTCCAGTACTTGTAGATTCTCTTTTTAAGGTCAATCCTTTGATTTCTTCCTCAAATAACTTTGCTATTAAATCTGGAACAGTAGTATTTTTAGCTTTGCAATAAATATTTATTTTTTCCATAAGTGACTGGGATAATCTAAAACTATATGGTTTTTTATCTGGATACTTTTTTAGCCTTTCAAGCATGTTTTTATGTTCCTTTCAGTCATGTTTAACGTTATTAGCTAATTTTTTTGTTTGAAATTTTGGGCAGGGTTTTTTTTTAATAGTTATAAATTTAATAAGGTTATATATGATTTTGATATATTTTTATTATATCATTTATGAGAGTGTCCCATAATTACTTTTTTTTCTTTATTGAATTTTTTAAATTCAAACAGTTCCTATAGATTTTGAATTTTAAGTATTATATCATGGTTATTTTTCTATTAATTGGGTTTTAAATAGAAATATTTAAATATGTGGGAATTTAAATATTTTATTAGCGAAACAAAACCAAAAAAATCCCCACATATATTCTTTTTTGGGTTTTATATCACTTAAATTTTTT
>WRCI01000072.1 GCA_009784145.1 Methanobrevibacter sp. | reverse complement strand
AGTATCTAAAATATCCCTAACAGTCACATTACTAGCATTATCAGGACCATGATTAGTCACATTAATAGTATAAACAACCACATCATTAAGATTAGCACGACCAGTAACATTCACACTCTTACTAATAGTCAAATTAACTGTACTATAAACTTCAGTAGTAACATTCGCACTATTATTACCCTCATTATATTGGTCAGCAGTAACATTAACCTCATTAGTAATGTTACCTGCACTAATAATACGAACAATAATAGTCAAAGTAGCAGAATTACCATGAGTTAAGTTACCAATATACCAATAAGTATCATGCCAAGTACCACCATTATCACTAATCTCATAATCCAAAATTTCAACTTTACTAGTATTGAGAATCTCAGTAACATTCACATTAGTAGCATTATCAGGACCATGATTAGTCACATTAATAATGTAAGTTAAATTCTCACCATTCAATGCACTACTACTATTAACACTCTTAGTAATAGTCAGGTTAATTACTGGGTCAACAGTAATGGTGACATTAGTTTCATTTACACCAATATTTTCTTCACTAGCAGTAACATTAACATGGTTAGTAATATTACCAGTACCATTAACACGAACCACAATTCTAAGAGTAATAATATCACCAGGAGCAAGGTTACCTATATTCCAAATACCATCAATTGGATTATAATTATTATCATAATCTTCTTCATCATTGATATAATGATGAATGTAAATAAGACTACCTTCTAGTAATTTTTCATAAACTTTAACATTATTCGCAGTAGTAGTAGTAGTAGTATCATGATTAGTCACAGTAATATTATATTCAATAACTTCACCATTCAAAATACTACCCTCAGTAGCAGTAGTAACATTAACACTCTTAACAATGGTCAGATTAACAGTAGTCATTTCACTAACATGGAAACTAATAGAATCACTAATTGAATTATAAAACCCATTTTCCCAAAATTCAGCTAGGACAATAATTTCCCCTGAAGTATTGGCAGGATAAGTATGAGTCCAATTACCATATTCATCAGTAGTAACAGTAAATATATAACCATTTATAGTAAGATTAAAAGTGACAACACCTAATGGACCATTATCTCCTATTAATATACCTGTAATAACAACATCAGAATCAATTAATATGTCATCATCAATTGGATTAATGATTAAAATTGAATCTCGTTTTGACCCATTGAAAGTTGTAAGATTTTTGCTTTCATTGTAAAATGAATTACCTTCAAAAGTAACATTCACTTCAATTAATCCAATTTTTAAAACTTTATAGTTAGGAATTTCCCAATAACCATAAGAATCTGTAGTAACAATATGATTTTCACCATCTATAGTTACATTGAATTTTGTATAACCAACTCCTCTTCCAAATTCATCTCTTAAATAACCATTAATATTAACAGTATTATTTACTTTTGTATTTGGTATATTATGAATAATAATTGTAGTATTTAATTGTAAACCTTGGAAATTAGAAGAATTAGTTGCATTATTGTACACATCAATAGCATCAAAAATAGCAATGACACTTATATCACCAACACTAGTAACATTGTGAGAAATACTCCAAAGACCTCCAATACCAGTAGATGTAGTGTAATTTTTTCCATCCACTATAATAATAACTTCCTGTCCTACAAGACCTACAAAACTATCCCCATTCTCCCTAAAGAGGTAACCTGAGATAGTTGTATTAATATATAATTTTGTATTACCTATATCATCAATTGTAATGTATGTATTATATTCAAAAACATGATAGTGATCTTCACCAGTTCCAGAATGATAAGTATCATTACCATCATATACAACACGAACTGAAACATGACCTCCATTATTAGTAGAATAATTAAATGACCAAAGTCCTTGACTATTAGTAAATATAATCTCGCTTGTTCTTATAAGTTTAGAATCATGAATAATAATAGTAAGATTAG
The DNA here is from genome assembly GCA_009784145.1 of Methanobrevibacter sp. Classification (GTDB taxonomy): domain Archaea; phylum Methanobacteriota; class Methanobacteria; order Methanobacteriales; family Methanobacteriaceae; genus Methanobinarius. Next base: position 6,131 of record WRCI01000072.1, on the reverse strand, counting down.
CATTTGGAATAGGATTATCATCAATATCAGTTAAACTACCAGTAATAGTAACATTTTCACCTACTCTAATATTTGGTATTGGATTAATATTTACATGACTCTCCAAAGGTAACCCCATAAAAGTAACTCTTTTAGAAGAAGGAGTATGATTAGTATTTCCCCTGAACATAGGTGTTGCACTTATAGTTCCAACCCTTGTAACCAAAACATCATCAACATACCAATTACCATATTCATCAGTTGTGGTATTATATGTTATAAGTCCAATACGAACATTAACTGGAACATGAGCTATTCTATCACCATTCTCATCTTCTAAATAGCCAGTAATATTAGCAAATCTATTAATTAAAGTAGGAGCAATATCATTGACAACAATAGTACTATTTAAACTAAGTCCAATAAAAGAAGTACTATTAGATACAGCACCATAGTTATCCACACCATCAATTATTTCACCATCAAAATATGCAATAACATTATTTATTCCAGTCATACCTACAGGTATATTTTCAATAATCCAAAATCCATTATTAGTAGTAATTGTAATATTTTGATTACGATTAATCTCAATAGTAATTTTAGCATTGTGTACAGGGTTACCATCTACACCTAACAACATACCCCTAATAGTAATATTACGACCTAACTTAGTAGGATCAATATTATCTATAATCAAAATAGATTTAATAACATCCCCATTAAATGTAGCTGCCGCAGTTGCAACACTAAAAATAGCAGTTCCATTAAATATAGCAATAACATTAATAGAGCTAGTTGTATTTACAAAATAAGGAAGACTCCAAAATCCATTATCATTAGTTGTTACATTATAAGGGATACCCTCAACACGCACAGTCAAATTTGTACTATGAAGTGGAATAGTACCTCCATCATCATAATATAAAGTACCAGTAATAGTAACCCACGAACCAACTTCAACATTATCAATATCATCAATGACTAATGTAGTAATATACATAATATCTGCATTAAAAAAAGTTGAATTAGATGAACAAGAAAAAGTTATTGGTGCTGTAGTATCACCATTAAAAGTAGCTAAAACATTTATTGTATAACCATCTTCCACACCAATAAGTTCATAACTCCAATTACCATACTCATCAGTAGTAGTATTATAGGTATTCTGTGTTTCACCATGAGTAATAATAATAAAAATAGTACGATTAACAACAGGAACACCTCCACGACCAATTAAAGTACCAGTGATGTTAACATTAGAACCACCAGGTACATCATCAATAGGGTTAATAGTTAGTTGAGTACTTAAAGGTATAACCTGAAAAACTGTTGTATTAGAAACACTAAATACAATATCATTACCAGAAAAAACAACAACAACATGATATAGTCCAGTAGTATTCGTCCTATTATAACTAATATTCCAATTACCATACTCATCAGTTGTAGTAGTCACATTAAGATTCACATTCACACCAGTAATAGTCACATTAATCATAGCATTCTTAACAGGATTTCCATTTTCATCTATTAAAGTACCATTAATATAAGCAGTATCATTTAAAAAAACATTCGGAACATCCTCAATCTGCAAATAACTACTTAATCTTATCCCATAAAATAATTTCTCATCAGAACTATATTCATAAACAATAGTTTCAAAAAAATAACCATATACATTAATTGGACCTATTATACCAACAGGATAATTAAAAGACCAAGTGCCATCAGAATTAACAATAACCTCATATTCATCACCATTAAGTGAAAGTGAAAATATAAACCCACCTAATGGACTTCCAGTTGTGGTTCTGAATGTTCCAGTAATTGTAATATTTTTTCCAAAAGCAGTATCCTGAGGTTGATGAATAATTAATATAGTATTAAGTTTAAAAAGTTCACATGTTGCTTCTCCACTCGAAGCCATATACAAATCATAACCATCAAACTCAGCAAAAACAGTAAAGCTTTTATATCTAACAAGATGCTCTGGTAACAAAGCAACACCACCAGCATCTGTTAATACCCTCCCTATAAACTGCAATACTCCATCATCATCATATTCCCAAAAACTAACATTCCTATTTGCCAACCCTACACCATTATTATCTGTTAATAAAGCAAGAAGAGTTACATTTTCACCAGGTCTAAGCTCATTCTCAGTAAGAGCATATACTGTCAAATTTGTTGGAATCAAAATAATAGGATCAGCAACCCACACAAAATCATCAACTCTAAAAGTAAGACGAATTTGGGACACATCATGACTTAATGGAACGCCTATAATATTCGGATAATTAGCAAGGAATGTTCCATTAATACCCAGAGTAGTTTCTTCATAATACCCATAAAAATATGTTAACCAGTCAGGAATAAAAGCACTACTATCATTCAAAATTAGCATAAGACTATAATAAGCTGTATTATTTGTAACATTCAAAAATGTTATATTCATCATGAAAAAATTTGATACATATCTATTAAGACTTCCTCCCAATGGAGGTACATGGTTATCTCCAAACCAATTATTACTTAAATTATGACCAACAGTAGCTGCTGAAGTAGCAAGAGTTGTAAAAAGATTATTATAAAAACGATTATATTGGAAATCAATTGACTGAGTATTACTATTAATATATAGTAAACTTTTTCCAGTTGCATTATTATCCTCAAAATTAGACCTAGATAAGTAAAAGCATTTGCACCTGCAGTACCTAGCAAGTCTATAATAGCATTCGCACTCACAACAGTATTATTTATAAATGAACATAATTCAAAATTAATTGTTGCTTTCAAACTACTAGTTCCCCTATAAACTGGAAGATTATAAATGTTTATAAAAGTAGAATTATAACAATTTAAATGACTTGCAGTACCTACTCCAAGTCCTCCAAATATTGAAGTAATGACATTATTACCAAATGTGCCAGTATAACGAATATTAAAAAAAGTACAACCAATAACATTTACAGTTGAAACAAACTTACCCGCAGCACTAGATGAAAAAAGAGTGAATCCAGTAGCACTACTACTAATATTTGCAAAAGTACAATCTTTAACAGTTATATTTAAAATAGAATCTCCTACATTCACATCAAGAAATACTCCAGTTGAATTAACCACCGTAATATTTGAAATATTAGTATTGTTAGCAACCGCATTAGTTATTGTGAATATAGTTGTAGTAAATCCTGAAAAAATGACTTCGCCACCCTCATGAGTGTAACCCATAATATTAACAGGTTTGGCAATAGCAGTTAATCTATTTGCAGTGCCAGTATAAACTCCTGGAAGAAGATAAATTATACCTCCAGAAGCAACACATCTATATGCTTCTTCAAGTGTTAGTAATGCTGCACTACTATTATTTCCAATATTACCATTACTGCCTCTTAATGGATCAACAAAAACAAAAGGCAAATTAGTAACACTACCTGCAGGCACAATCCCCACATTCCCTGGAGAGTTACCACTACTATTATTAGGAGTTACAGAATTATTAATAGGAGATATATTGGATTCAAATCCATTATTATCATTAAAAGCTAGACTTCCTACAACTGAGTCATTTCCATCTGATTGATTATTAGTCAAAACATCATCAATGCCTGTAGCTGCAAAAGAAGCACTAACAAAAAATGAACAGATAGCTAATGTTAAAAAAACAAAAAGTATTTTTAAAAACAAAGCATCTGACTTGTTGCTCAATTCAACCACTCCGAAAAAACATTAACAAATGATGATTTAGACTTAACAGAGTTATTTCTATTTAAAAACAAAACAGCACTAGGATTATGATTATGATTAGCTATTTGATTAGCTGGAATAAGATTAATATTATTCTTAAAACTCATATTATCATAAACCTTAATTACGGATGAAAAATTGGTGATTGAAAATGAAGAAACCTTTGAAAATAAAGAATCCTCAAATTTATTCATTTCAATTTCCTTAAAAAAATTATCATTTTTATAAGTAAAATTTGCACAAGTAAAAAAATTACTCAAAAAATTTACTCAAAAAATATGCTCAAATAAAAATATTATTTAAAATATTTATTTGAACAATAAATTACCCGCCTTTAAATTACTCAAACAAAAAAAAGCTCTTAACTCAAAAAGCTCTTCAACAATGCCCCTCATTTTTAAAAAATTTTTTAATTTAATAATGTCTCATATCAATTCCAAAATTATGAGAAATTATATATAGCTATATATTTTAATCCATAATAGTTTAGATATTCAATACATATTTTTATATAAACATTTCAATACATATTTTTATAAAAATATTTTATTTAATCCAAACAAACATTATAATTGTGTATATATTATATATATAAAGTATTATATAAAATTTTCTATTAAATTCCTATTAAAAAAAGACTCATCTATATATGTGAAATTTACATATTAATTATATTATGTATTTGATATTATATAAAATTTTCTATTAAAAAAATTATATTAATAAAAAATGTTACTAAAAAATTAAAAAAAAGTAATATAAAAATTAGAAAAATTAGAATTAAAAATATAAAAATTAAAATTTAAAATAGAAAAATTAAAAATAAAAAGTATATGAAAATAAAAAAATTAAGATTTAAAACTTATAATAGCTTTCTACTTCTAAATCACTAGGAATTTCGGTAGGATAGTTCTCTGTAACACATCCTAAACAAAGATCTTTGGCAGGAATACCTATAGCATTAACAAGAGCTTTTAAATTTATATATCCTAATGAATCAACACCTAATTTTTTCTTTATTTCTTCTGTAGAATTATTAGAAGCAATTAATTCTTTTTTAGATGCCATAGCTACACCATAATAACATGGAGCTATTACTGGAGGACAACCAATTAATAAGTGAACTTCTTTTGCACCAGCTTCTTTAAGCACTTGTATTAAAGATTCAGAAGTAGTTCCACGAACAATACTATCATCAATAATTACAACTTTTCTATCTTTAAGTTCTAATTTTAAAGGATTCATTTTAAGTTTTACTGCTAATTCTCTTTCTTCTTGAGTTGGCATAATAAAAGTACGTCCAACATAACGATTTTTAATTAATCCTTCACCATAAGAAATTCCAGAAGCTCTAGAATATCCAATAGCTGCAGGAATAGAAGAATCTGGAACTGGCATTACAATATCTGCATCAATTGGAAACTCTTTATATAATTCTTTCCCAATATTTAGTCTAACTTGATAAACTGTTTGACCATCAATAATACTATCTGGTCTTGCAAAATAAACATATTCAAACATACAATGAGCATTTTGAGTTGTAGCTGCTTTTTCAACCATATGACTATTGACTTTATTACCATCAAAGTAAATCAACTCACCAGGTTTAAAATCGCGGATAAACTTAGCTCCAATAATATCAAAAGCTACTGTTTCAGAAGCTACAATATACATATCATTTTTTTCTGCTAAAACTAATGGTTTCATACCAGCAGGATCTCGAATAGCATAAAGATTTTCATTAACCATAATAACAAGTGAATAAGAACCAATAATAATATTAGAAATATTTTCAATAGTTTCAACCATATCATAATTTTTAGAAAATTCTTTTTTAATTAAATGACATATTATCTCTGAATCAGTATCAGAAGTAAATTCAACACCTTCAGACATTAACTCTCTGCGAAGCTCTCCAGAATTAACAATATCTCCATTATGAGCAATAGCTATTTCACAGTTATCAAAACTAGTTACAAATGGTTGGGAATTTTCAAACCTTGAGTGACCAGTAGAAGAATATCTTACATGACCAATTCCCACTTCACCACATAATTCATTAATTTCATAGTTTTTAAAAGCATCAATCAATAAACCCATACCACAATGATGATTCATGCCCTTTCGATTACCATTTGAGTCTTTTTTAATATTATTAGAATTATAAGTAGCTATTCCTGCTGATTCTTGTCCTCTATGTTGTAAAGCATGTAATCCATAATAAATAGGGGAAAAAACCTCATTAGAATGGTCTTTAGAGTAGATACCAATAATACCACATTTATCTTTCAAAACAAAATCTCCATAGTTCACTATCTATTAAAAATGTATTGAATTTTATATTAAATTGTTATAGAATTTTATCATTAAATTATATAAAATATTATATCGTATAAAATTTT
>WRCI01000071.1 GCA_009784145.1 Methanobrevibacter sp. | reverse complement strand
TTATTTTCTTTATTTTCTTTATTTTCTTTATTTTCTTTATTTTCTTTATTTTCTTTATTTTCTTTATTTTATAGTATTTTTTATAATTTTTATAATATATTATATATAATATCTATAGATTACTGCATATAATATCCACAGCAGTTTATTTTTTTAATTATTTTTTTTATTTTATTTGCTATGAACTTAGATATTTTTATAATAAATAAAAATCATTAAATAATTAAGGTGTGTAAAAATGAAATTTTTAAGATTCTTTGTAAATAATAATGAAGATATTACTATTAAAACAGGATATTTTGACAATGAAAAAGTCATAGCTTTAAAAGACAATATTGAAGATGTTTTGAATAATTGGGAGAATAAAGAATATCTTGAAAAACAGATGATAGCTAGTTATTCTATTGAAGATATAGTTTTTGCACCACCAGTCGAACCAAGTAAAATTATATGTATTGGTTTAAATTACAAAGATCATGCTAAAGAGTTAGATATGGAGCTTCCTGATGAACCAAAGATATTTTTAAAACCTCCTAGTTCTGTAATTGCTTGTGGTGAAGATATTGTTTATCCATCTATGTCTAATGAAGTGGATTATGAAGGAGAATTAGCTATTGTCATCTCAAAAAAATGTCGAAATATCCAAGCTAGTGAAACTCATAGCTATATTGGTGGATATACAATAATTAATGATGTTACAGCAAGAGACCTTCAAAGAAAAGATGAACAATGGACAAGAGCTAAAAGTTTTGATACATTTGCTCCAATTGGACCATTTATTGAAACTGAAATGGATCCCAATAATCAAAATATTTCATTAAAAATTAATGGAAATATAAAACAAAACTCTAATACAAAAAATATGGTTTTTTCTGTCTTTGAATTAGTAGAATTTATTTCAAATATAATGACATTAAATCCTGGAGATATTATAGCTACTGGAACTCCACCAGGGGTAGGTTCTATGCAAAAGGGAGATACTGTTGAAATAGCTATTGAAGATATTGGTGTATTGGAAAATAAGCTTGTTTGATTATTTGTTTATATTATATTATTTTTTTTATATAATTTTTTTAGAATATATTTTTTTATATAATACTTTTTTAATTTATAATTTTTTTATATAGAATATACTTTTTTTTAAAATAAAGCATGATTTGGGCTTGATTTGAAATATAATATATAAATTTCATAATAATATTGTTGCAATAGTAAATGTAAATATTATGATAATTTAAAATATCATGATAATATAAATATTATGATAAATTTAAATAGTAGATAAATCATAATAATATACATTGGAGAGGGGTATGTATATGAGTGATAATATGATTACTACTACAAAATTTTATAATAGATTTCAAACTGTTGTTCCTTTAGAAATTAGGAAAAAAATGAATATTAGTCCGGATGATATTATTGAATGGCATATCAATGATTATGGAAAAGTTGAGTTAAATTTCAGAACTAAAGTCACAGAAAAAGATATTGTAGGGATGATTAAAGAAAAGTTACCCTATGATGCAGTAGAAATAAAGAAAAGAGGAGCTAAAGGGCTTAAATGATTAATTGTTTTGTTTAGTTTTTTAATGAAGGTGTTTTAATTGATTTTTGTAGATGCTTCTTATATAATAGCTTTGGTTTTGGAAAATGACAAATGGCATGAAAGAGCATTGGCTTTAATGGATAATATTGTAAAAGAAGATAAAGTTATAACTCATGCTATGATTATTGAAACAATCAATCTTATTGGTAAATGTAAAGGCGGAAAAGCTGGAAAAACTATTTTTCAATATATAAAAGACAATTACTTGATTTTTAATAAAGATTATATCTTAGATAAAGCTATGAGAGAATATATCAAATATGATGGTAAAATATCTTTAGCTGATAGTACAGCAATAATAACCATGAAAGAATTAGATATTTATCAAATTTATTCATTCGACAGCGATTTTGATAAAGTTTCAACTTTTCAAAGAGTTTTTTAATTGTATGGATTTAGTAAAGAGTTTTTTAATTGTATAGATTTAATTTTAAAAAGAAAATATTAAAAATAGAAATAATCAATGTTTATAATGATTTAAAAAATAATAAAATAAATTCCTATTTCAAGCGATAGGAATCTACTCTAGCAACAAATTGTTTCATTAAGTTAATTGTAGTTGATGTATTTTCATACAAATAAGTTTCATAGACTAATGTTTTAATTCCAGATCTCACAATTGGTTCAGTAGAATATTCTGGACTGGTTTGTGAAGGTGGGAAATAATAACTTAATCCTGAAATTTGTCTTATGATATTATTAGCTATAGTTCTTGATGGTTGATGGTTTAAAGGAGCAAATACAAAGTTAGTTTTTTCATAATTTCCACCATTTGTGCCTTGATTTGAATGCACATCAACAACTAAATTATATTTGTTGTGTCTAATATGATGAACAACAAATCTTTGAGCTAATTTTTGACCATTTAGTCTACCTTTATCAAAAGATTGTGGATCTTTAATTACATTAATTTTGTAAATATAATACATGTATTTCATGTTTTTATGATTAGCAGTGATTACTCCTAAAAGTGCATTATGGGAATTAGATTCAAGTGGGTGTTGACCTATAATATAAGCCACTCTAACTTTTGAGTTTAAATTACCATATGGACCAAGTACTTGCACATTACCAAGACTATTTTTTCCTATTGTTTTAGTCATTGGATTAACTGGATTCCTAGAATAAAATGGTTCATATTGGTTAATAGGATTAGCTGCCTTTATATTAATATTTACAAAGTAAGGTAAATTCTTTTTAGTATTAGCTAATGTTTTAGCAAATAAATAAATAGTAGTTTGGTATTGTAATTTATTTCCACCAGCAGTGGTTATTGTATTTGGCACCCTTCCAAGTTTTTCACTACTACTTATAACTTTTCTAGCATAACCTGCATAAAAATAGGAATATATTTTTCCTTTAACCCAAGTTCCACTAGGTTTATTTGGATCTTTTATACCATACTTAGGAGTTATACTTGAAGATATTCCTTTTTGCCTATTATCAATAGTTTTAGCCATTAAATAATAGAATTCTGGCATAGTGAACTTAAATTTAGAAATAGTTACATAATCTGGTAAAAGCTTAGTTCTATCAGTTTGTGTTTTTACTTTTTTTGCAGCAGATATTATAGCACTTTGACTTACTTTAGCAGGTCTTTTGACTTTAACTTCTGTTGGTTTAGTTAAATTTGGTATAACTGGAGAAACAGATCCATCACTATCAGCTGTTGAATTTCCAGTTGTATTAGTAGTACCAGTAATGTTTTCAGCACTTACAAAATTAACACTTAAAAATAAAATCATTAAAACTAAAAGGATTAAAAATCCTTTATATTTTGTTTTCATTAAAAATTTGCCTCCATTATATTATCATCTTTAGATTAACTCTTATCATCTTAAGATTTTTTAGATTTAATCATGTATTTTTGATTTAAATCTATGTTTTTTTATCTAATTTAATATTTTTTATATTTAAAATATATTTTTTTATAATTATATTTAAAATATTATTGATTTTTATTTTATATTATTATATTATAAAATAATTCATTATAATATCATAAAATAATTCATATAATATCAAAATCATTTATAATTCAAAATTAGAATATAATTTAAATTTATAAATATATTAAAATTTAAACATTTTATAATTTATATACAAGTTATAATTAATAAATATAAAGTCATAATTTATTAAAATTTTATAAAATATTAAATTATCAGTTGTTTATATGTTCTTTAAAATATATAACCTTTTTTATTAAATTTTCTATTTCTTCCAAATATCTTTATTTATTAATGCTATCTTTTTTCAATATATAAGGTCTTAAAATCATTTTCCATGTTAAAACTTTTTTGTTAAAAATATTTCTTTTCATTAAATATAGATATTATATGATTAATTATATATAGTTCTGATTTTTGTTTTGATTTTTATTAAATAATAAGAAAATATTGATTATATTATAATATAATGGTTTTTTAAAATCTATTTATAATTCGCTATTTATCCAAATGTTTTATATACTATGAACTATATAATTATTAATGCTATAATGATTATAGTTCATAAAGATTATTATAACTCATAAGAATTATTATAGTTTATTAGAATTATTATAATTTTGAGAATGAATTATTTTATCAGGACTTTATTGATAAAAGATATTTATGTAATAATTTTTTCCCATTTTATATAAGATTTTAAGGAGGTAAAAAGCTGATTTTTATTGAAAACCATGAAAAATTATCAACTTTCATAATTTCATTGACATTGGGTGTTTTGCTTATTGTTTGTAGTTTAGAAGGAAATTTTGCAACTAATCCAATAGAAACTGAAAAAAATATGAATATAATTGATATTATAGACCATACCAGAGAGGATAATACAATAAATCCCATGTCTAACAATGATAATGATAGAGATTTTTTAGAAGAAACAGATAAAATTGCTTATGATGATAGATTAAAAAATTTGGATGAAATGTTTAATAGTATTGTTGAAGAGAGAAAAAGACTTTCAGAAGAATTAACTAATAATAATGAATTTAAAACATTTGTAATTAGTCCATCTCAAGATTCAAAAGATAGTTCAATAAATAGTGATAGTCAAGTAAATAAAAAAGAAGATTTTATCTCAAAAAAATATAAATCTGCTTCGAAATTTAATAGCAATGGTTTAACAGATAAATCTGATTCACCAACAAGTGCATCTATAGAAAAAACAGGTGTTCCAGCAATAGCTATCTTCTTAATATTAATTTCACTAATTGGCATATTTATTAGAAAAAGAAAAAATTGATAAGATTACAAGTGAAAATATCATAAATTAAAGCTATAGACTTATAAGTTAAAGTAAATACTATAAATTATTTTACTAAAATTATAAACTTATAAATTAAAGTAAAATAGCATCTTTTTCTACCTGTTCTGGACTTTTTCCTTCATAAAGTACTTCAGCCACTTCTTTTAATTTTTTAATACCTTTAACTTCTTCTTTAAATAAAGGTATCTCTGCAATTGTTTGATGAGAAAACTTTTGTCTAATTAAAGCCATTCTCTTTTGTTGTAACTTATGTCTACTTTGACAAAAGTCACAATTATCAATATCTGGCATTATCTGATTAACAATGACTCCATCAACAGTCATATTATTTTTAGCTAAAACTTCCATAGCCCTGTCTGATTCATAAATAGACATTTCTTCTGGAATTACAACCATTTTAAATGTAGTTCTTTCAGGGTTAGACATTACTTTTTTAGCTTCATCAATTTTTCTTTTAGTTTCTTCTAATTCAGCTACAGACTGGGGATCTTCATCATCTCCCATAAATGGAATTAGATTTTTAAAAGTATTAGCTATACTACCTAGAGATGTTTTGACTTTTATCATTTTTCCAATCCATGAATCCATTAAATCAGGGAATGAGAGAAGTCTAAGTGTATGTCCAGTTGGAGCTGTATCAAATACAACAACATCATATTCATTAGTAGTCATAACTTGTAAAAATACCTCAAAAGCAACTGCTTCATCAGCACCAGGAGATGATGATGCAAGTTCTAATTGTTCTGTTAGCATATCTAATCCCATAGCTTGATCATTTGTAGCTAAACTTTTTTTACTTTCAAGTTCTGCCTGTTGTTGTTCCATAGCTATTTCAGGGTCGATTTCAACTCCATAAAGATTTTCCATAATTAATGTAGGAGTATGGCTCATAGGAGCTTCAAGTGAGTCTGAAAGTGAGTGTGCAGGATCTGTAGAAACTATCAATGTTTTTTTACCTTGTTCAGCCATCCAAATAGCTGTAGCTGCTGAGATGGATGTTTTACCAACTCCACCTTTACCCCCTATAAATACAAAAATTGTTTCTCCTTTTTTAAATGTGAATAAATCTCTAAATCCCATGGTTTCTCTCCTTTAATAGTATTTTTTAATAATTTCAATTAATATTATAATCTAAATTTTATTTTTTATTAATATTATAATCTAAATTTTTTATATTAATGCTATAAAATAAATTCTTTATTTTTATAGATTGTTTATTATAATTATACTTTTATATATTTTAATATTTTTAATATTTTTAAATAGCTTATTAATGAATAAAAATAAATAAAATATAAACAAAATATGAATATAATATTATCATTATAGTTATTATTAGAATATAGATATTTATATAACTATTATAATTAATTTTATATAATTATAATCATTATTTAGATTATTAAATTATCTTGGATGTTTATTATTTATATTATTTAATTATTAGGACCTTTAAAGTGATTAAATGAAATTACCTGAAATTAATCAAAAAACAGCTAAAAAAGAGATAGTTAATTTTATAAAAGAGATAAAATATAAAACTAGTGCTGATGGAATTGTAATTGGTTTAAGTGGAGGAATTGATTCTACTCTTGTTGCATATCTTTTAAAAGAAGCTATTGGTAGTGAAAATATTTATTCTTATCATTTAGCCACTTTAACCACTCCAAAAGAAGATACCCTTCATGCTCGTTTAGTTGCTAAATTATTGGATATTGAATATAAAGAAATAAATATTGATACTATATCTGAAGAGTTTTTAAATTTAGCTAGTGATAAATCTGGTAATGAGTTTGATAGTAAATCTAATAATAAATTTGATAGTAAATCTAGTAATGAATTCAATAAAAATAATAAAAATAAAATAGCTGAAGGCAATCTTAAAGCAAGAATTAGGATGTCTTTATTATATTACTTTGCAAACCTTAAAAACTGCCTTGTAGCGGGAACAGGAAATAAAAGTGAATTATTAATTGGTTATTTTACTAAATATGGTGATGGTGGTTGCGATTTTGAACCTATTGGAGATATGTATAAAACACAAGTAAAAGAACTTGCAAAAAGTTTGAATATTCCAGAAGAGATTATAGAAAAACCACCAAGAGCAGGACTTTGGGAAAATCAAATTGATGAAGATGAAATTGGTTTAACTTACGAAGTTTTGGATCAACTACTATATTTAATAGTTGATAAAAAATTGACTGATGAAGCTATTTTAAATGAATTAAATGTTTTTTTATCAGATATAAATATGGTGAAAGATAGAATAACTAATAACAAACACAAGTTACATTCTCCACCAAGTCCTTTTAAGAATGAAAAGTTGTTTTGAAGTAAATTTGTTTAAACAATTTAGTATTTAAAATAATTTATAATTTCTGATAATCTCTTAATATCTTAAAATAGATAATATCTTAATATCTTAATATCTTAAAATAATCAATTGTTAGATAATTTGAGTGATAAAATGATGGTTTTAATTTATATAACTACAAGTGATGAAGAAGAAGCTATAGCTATTGGGGAATTAATTGTTAAAGAAAGATTAGCTGCTTGTTCAAATATAATTTCAGACATGAAATCGATATATTGGTGGCAGGGAGCTATTGAAAAAGATAATGAAGCTATACTTATTCTTAAAACATTAGAGGAAAATCTAGATAAGATTATTGATAGGGTAAAAGAAGTTCATAGCTATGATAATCCTTGCATAATTACCTTACCTGTTTTTAAAGCTTCTGATGATTATTTAAATTGGATAAAAGAGGAAATAAAATAATTTAATTTCTTAGAGATAAGAAAAAAAATACAATAATGGAACACCCTAAAGTTAGCTATACTTGTATTTTATAATATAAAAATAAATATAAACTTTAAATAATAAATTAATATAAAATTTTATAATATTTTATAATAATTCACAATATTATTATAAAAAATATATAAAAACTATAAAATCTCTACAATTAATATATTAATTATTAAATAAAATAAAATATATTTCAAATTAATAAAATTCTTTAGTATAATAAAATTATTAATATTTATAAAAAATTCATTAAATTTATAAAAAATTATTTTTATAATTGGTGATTCAGTGTCAAAAGAAATGGAAAAAAAGTGGCAAGATAAATGGAAAGAAGCAAAGCTATTTGAATCAAATCATGATGAGCGAGAAAAGATATTTTTAACAGTAGCTTATCCTTATCCAAGTGGAGCTATGCACAT
>WRCI01000070.1 GCA_009784145.1 Methanobrevibacter sp. | reverse complement strand
TGATAGGTTTGTCTATGACATAACCAATTGAAAGAGAAGCCCCGCCTTTTGAATCAGCATCAGCTTTTGTCAATATTACTCCATCAACATCAATAGTCTCATTAAACTTACTAGCTTGTTCAAGAGCATCATTACCAGTTAAAGCATCCCCAACAAAAATAACAAGATCAGGTTTAGCTACACGACGAATTTTTTTCATTTCATCCATAAGGTTAGTGTTTGTTTGCATTCTTCCAGCTGTATCAATGAGAACTAACTCTTTATTCTTGGATTTTGCATGTTCAATTGCATCATAAGCAACGGCTGCAGGATCTGAACCTTTTTCATGTTTAACAATTTTAACTCCTAACTTATCAGCATGATAGCTAAGTTGTTCAATAGCTCCTGCTCTAAAAGTGTCAGAAGCTGCCATTACTGGAGTATAACCTTTTTTCATATAATAATCAGCTAATTTACCAATTGTAGTTGTTTTTCCTGTTCCATTAATACCAACAAACATGACTATTAATGGTTCTCCTTTTTCTTTTTTCTCTTCAATCATAACAGTCATGCTTTTTCCATCAATGTCAATGATTTTAGAAACAGCGGATTCGAGGGCTTTAAAAGTATATTCTTCTACATCATTAGAACGTTTAATTTTTTGCCCAACGAGATCTTCTTTCACAGATTCAACAACAGTATTAGCTACATCAATAGCTACATCACTTTCAAGTAGAGATAATTCTAGTTCCCAAAGAATATCTTCTACATCACTTTCAGATATAGTTTTTTCTCGAATAAATGAAAAAAATCCTGATTTTTTCTCTTCTTCAGTTTTTTCTTCTTTTTTATCTTTAGTTTTTCCAAAACCTAACCTAGTTCCAAGTTTAGACAAAGCAGTTTCTTCTTCATCAGAAACCTCATCTTTTTGAGCACCTTCATCTTCTTCTATGATTTCATCTTCTGAAATTTTTTCATCATCGATATCAGATGATTTTTCAATATAATCTTCAGTTGCTTTTTTTGCAATTTTATCTTTAGATTTTCCAGCAGTTTGGACTTCATCAGCAGTTTTTGCTATCTGCTCATCAACTTCAACATTATTTTCTTCTTTAGCTTCTTCAGAAACTTTTTTAGTTAATTTTCCAGAAACTTCTGCAAACTTATTCCTTATTGATTCAAACAATGTATAACCTTCCTTCCCTTGAAATTAGTAATTTTTAAGTTTTATTTTAATTAAGTTAAATATTTTTTAATGATTTTTCAATTATAAAATATTAACAATAATGATAATCATTTTTTATTTATTTATTATAATTTTTTTATTTTATAATTTTATATTTAATATTAATAGAATAATTAATATTTAATATTAACAGAATAATATATAAAAATAAAATATTCATTATATACATAATATTCGTTATATAAATATTTTATATTAGTTTATATGTATAAATATAAATATTCTTATATATAGCACTGGACGAAAGTTTTAAAAATAATAATCAAAATGAAATATCAGATAATATTTGATTAAATCCAATTTAAAAGATTTCAAGCAAATATTAAAATTATCATTATTTTCAAATCAAGGGTCGAGTACTATAATGTATAAAATATTATAAACCGTTGTTATTAATGTATAATCTATTGTTATTAATGTATATAAAAACTTAACCCTGATTATGAGTTTAGCTAAATTCTGAAAATTTTTTAAAAATAATAAAAATAAAAATAGCTATTTAAAAAAAATTCAAATAAAAAAACAGCTAATGTGTTGAATTTGACAATTCAAAATTACAAAATAGCTAAAAAATAAAGATATTAAAAAAAGTGTTAGACTGGAGGAGGACTTGGTTGTCCGCCCTGAACTTTCATCATGAGTTCTTCAGCTTGAGGAGAAAGTTGAGCTACAATTTGACCAATTTTTTGAAGATTACTTAACATTTTATCCAAACTAGTGTTCAACTCTTCTTTTTGACTAGCTAATGTTTCTTTAGCATCTTCAACAGATTTTGTAATAGCTACACCTGCACCAACACTCATAACAACTTCATCAGTATTAGTAATCTCAGCATTCATGAAAGAACCAGCCCCAACAGGGACCAAAGCTTCTAAGGATTTTTTATCTTTAACATCCTCTAATGTTGATTCTAATGCTTCAACTTCAACTAATGATGCTTGAATAGCTTCAATTTGTTGTTGTAACATTTGTGATTGACTTTCATATAAATTAAGTTCATTCATAATTTTTTCTAATTTTTGCTGGTCTTCCATATTAACACCTAATAGTTATATAATTTAATCAAAAAATTATTAAAAAAATTATAATAATGCTTTTATTAAAGGATCAACAACTTCATCAGCTGTGATTTCATTAATTTCTTCAATATTGATTTGATTCCTGTTTATTCCATGTTTACTTCCAAACTCAGAGTAAATTTTTTCAAATGCATTTTCTTCATTTGTAGATTTAAGTTCTTTAGTAAAAATTTGGGTTTCATCACCCATTACAAATCTGCCTTTAATTCTATATATTTTTGTTATCATACAATCACTCATTATAATAATTTGTAAATATTAATGCTAATTCAATTAAATTTTAATTTGAATAATTTTAAAAATTTGAAATCATTTAAAAATTTATTTGAATAATTTTAAATAATTTATTTGAAATCGTTTAAAAATTTGAAATCAATTTAAAAGAATTAAATTTCAATTAAAAATCTTTTAAAAAATTTAGATTTAAACTTTACTATTTTTCTAAAAATCCTAATGCTTCTTCAATACGAGCCATTTCAGGACCAGTACTATTTTCAGGGACTATAGCACCATAAGAATTAGCTATTGAACATGCCCCAACAAGAGCTATACCTTCTCCAACAGTTCCAATATCTGCCTCAACTTTAAATACTTTTTCAGTAAATTTAAGCTCAGATTCTGATGCTTCTCTGTGAATTAAAGCTCCTTTATTGGTTACTGTAGCTAATGAACCAATAATATTAAATCCAGCTATTTCTAATCTTTCAACTCGGAGATCTAAAACTTCTTCAATAGTGCTGATTGAGTCTTTAGAAAGAAGAGGGCTAACAATAGCACCATTATCATTTGTTGCAATAATATTTCCAACTGCAGTATATTTATCTTCTAATTTAGCTACATTTAATCCATTATCTTCTAAAAGATCAATTTCCTTATCATAAGTGTAAGGAGAAACAATGATTCCTTTAGAATTACCACAAGTTAAAGCACCACATAAATTGCTTCCAGAGATAGTGGTTCTAATAACATCTACATCTAAAGCTTCTTTTATTGAATACTCCATTTCTTCAGGAAAGTTAAAAGGAACAATAGCTACTTCATCTGTTACTGAAATATAAACTCCTAAGTTAGGATTCCCAGTGAGATTTATTCTTCTAAGCATTTTATCATTAATTATTTAAACATAAATTTATTCATTAAGTATTATATTTATAATGATAATAAAATCATTTTATTAAACATTGATAATATATTATTTTTTAAAATTTTTATGAAATTATAAATTATATTGAAATATATATTATAATATAATTGAATATAATTATTATTAAAATATTTATATTAAAATTTTTTTAAATAAAATTATACTATTTAAAATTATATTTTATAAAAAATTCTAAATAAAAAATTATTCTAAATAAAAGATTAATTCTAAATAAAAAATTATTTTAAAATTTTAAAAATAATTATTCTACTAAAGTTGCTTCAACAATACCATCATCATCTTTGACAGCTTTAACCTTAACTTTTGAAGGAATTTTTTGAATTCCTCTTTCCCATATCTTTTCATTAACTGAAGCATCAATTTTAATCTCTTCGGCTTTCATGTGTTTTTTTAAGAATTCTTGAACTACCCTAATAGCTTTAGCTGCCCTAATAGTTCTTTGTACATTTTTTGCATCTCTAAGAGGTATTGTGTAAGTTCTTTCCATGATAACACCTTATACTTTAAGATTGTTCCTTCTCCAATGTCTTGGTTTAGGTCTGTATTTCAATTGACGTTTAGTTTTCGCATAAGCCCATATTGGGATTCTTCTGTTTTGTTTATTAGCTTTTGCAAGTCTTAATTTTTTAGCTAATGGTTTATTTCTACTCATTTTAACACCATATAAACATAAATCATGTGAATACTATTATAAGTAAGCATCATCCTATAATAGAATTAATCTTAATTATAGATTAAATTAAATTTTTTTATTATTTTAGTTATTTATATATTAATTTATTTTTCTATATTATTTTATAATATTTTTTCTATATTATTTTATTATTTTATAATATTCAGCTGTTTTAAGCTATTTATCATCTTAAACCAATTACTCTTGTTTGAAAATGTTTTGGAAATAAATCCTTAGAATTTATGTTTTTTTCATTATCAATCAAATATCGAATTTCTACTTCATAATCAGAGCTATTATCTCTATTACTTTCTTCAATATTGATTTCAAACAAATTTGAAACAAGATTTTCTATAGTTTTATATCCAAAGCTATCTAAATTAACATATTGAATGTTTTTTCTATCTTCCAAACTTTGAATTTCACTTTTATCTAATTTTGGAGTTCTATCATCTCTTCTAGTTCCATCAGCAATAGTTGAAAAGTTATTTTCATTAGCTAAATCCGCTAAATTTTCAACAACAATTTTATGAAGATAAGTAATTCCATTGTTAGGAAACCCATCTTTTAAGATAATGTCCACAGCTTTTTCTAGTATATTTTTATCTAAATTTAAAATATTATGATTTATACCAAGAGATTCAGCAGACTTTGAAGCAGGAATATATGATTCATATACTCCAAAATTAGCTGTGACAAACTCTACATGAACCCCTATTCTTTTTAAAAGAATAGCTATAAGAGAACTGTCTTTTCCTCCACTGTATAAAACATAAGCTTTCATAATCTTAATAAAACTATTTTCGACTGATATTAATCTCTCTTCTTTGACCAGAAATTTGTTGAAGTAAAACTTTCAGCTGTTCATCAGTGATTTTACCTTTCATTCTACCACTTTGAGCTAGTTGAATCAATTGAATTTCAATTTGTTCTACAAATTCTGGTTTGGTTAATCTAATATTAGCTAACCTACTTCGAGCTTCTGGAGTCAAAATTTGTATCATTAATTGTCTTTTTTGTGCCTCCATCTCTTGTTGCATTTGCTGTTGTTGCATTTGTTGCTGAACTTGTTGGTTTTCACCAGCTACAGCTTGACGCTGCAATTCTTCCATTCTTTTACGACGCAATTCATCAAGATCACTCATTTCACGACCTCCAATTAGATTATCTAGTAATTAAAGCAGTAATTGTTATTTCAAAATATCAATTAAAAAAATCAATCCATAAATGAAATCATTTTAATTAGTATTTCTCAAGTTCTGGAATATCTTTAATTAATTCACCAGAAGCTTTGTCTAAGAAAGATTTTCCTTCGGGAGTAACAATTCTTCCAGCATCAAGTTTTTGAACATAACCAGCATCTTCAAGTTGGTGAAGAGCTCCTCTGATAATAGCCCCACCACCTTTTCTAAAGGTTTCTGGAGTAACTCCTCGATCTTTTTTTCCACCATAGAAAGTTCTTAAACTGCTAATTCCAACTGGTCCATCTATGTAAACTCTTCTTAAAATAGAAGCACATCTCACATACCACCAGTCGATATTTTCTGGTTTTCTTTCTTTGTGAACTCCAGTTTTGACTAAAGTAGCCCATTCTGGAGGATTAATTTTATCATTATTTTCATTAAAATCTTTTGCTATATGATTTATTAATAAATCAGCAGGTACATCATATACAGTAGTCATTTCAATTCTCCTAATAAATTTAGCTATATTTTATTAGAATATAGCTATCAATATTCTAAATTCATTAATCATAAAATTCTTAACTAAGAAATTCTTAAGCACACACAAATTTCAGAAAATATTTTAAGATTATAAATTCTAACATTTTAAAAGTTTTAAAGCATTTGAAGTTTTGAATATTTTAAAGTTTGAATTAATGATTAAAACTTTAAGATTATTATTAAACTTTTAAGTTACTATTAACTTTTAAATTACTTTTTAAATTTTATATTTTTAATTTTTGTATAATAAAACCTATTTTAAGAAGACAATAAAGGACTTAAACTCTAAGTTTTCTAACCTTCGTAACTCTTTTAATTTTATAAAGTCTTTAATATTTAGTTAGGTTTTTTCTTGTAAATTACAGCAACATTGCCTCTTAAATCAATGAGTTTTGCTCTTGTTTTGCCAATGATTACTGTAATATAAGTTTCTTTATCATTTGCTATATTTTTAGCAAATCGCAATTTAACAATTTCATTTGCTTTTAATTGACGTTTTATCTCTTCAATGACATTTTCATTTATGCCAGCTTTTCCAATGTTAATTGTCATAGTTTGAAGAGCTTTATTCATTATTTCTTTTTTTGATAATGTAAGATTCAATTTTAGCTCTCCTTTTTAATTTTTTTTCTTTTTTATAAGGAATTTTCATCCTATGGTTACATTCATAACACTTAATATTTACTTCCCCATCACACAACCGAATTGATGAATTTTGGGAAGGGTTTAAAAATTTATAGCAATTTTTACAATAGCTACGTCTCCATTTAGATGGAATTTTTGTATTATATTTTTTAGATATTTTCCGAGCATAACTCACATATCTATGAGACCTGTCAGGATTATCAGAAAATTCTTTTTTCGCAAGGGAAAATAGAATATCCATACGTTCATTAGCTATATCAATCATCCATTTAGGTCTTCTTCCTCTTCGCAATATTAAACCTCGTAAAATTGAAAAACAAACTATTAAAGAAAATACAATAGAATGTAAAATTATTCAAATAAATATAATAAGATTAAAGTGTTTTAAAACAATATCTTAAAAGTTAATCTCAACTATTTCAAGGTATTAGAAGAGTAATAATAATCTTTTGTATGTTCTATTTAAAAAGATTTTCTATAATTTTAGTATAACCCTAATAATTTTATAACTTTAAAAAAATTATTATTAATTATATAATTATTATTATTTATTTTATTATATATATTATATAGATATAAATATATAAAATTCTTTTAAAATATTTTTAAATTTAAAAATTTTTATAAATTATATACATAAATCTTTATAAATATAATAAAATAATTTTATAATAAAATTTTTTAAAATATATAAATTCTTCAAAATATATTAAATTTTATAAGAGTATATTAAACTTTATAAAAGTATATTAAAATTTCATTAATTAAGTTTTAAAAATATATTAAATCTATAAAAATATATTAATTTATATTGAATTATTATAAAAATATATTAAATTTATAAAAATATATTAAATTTTTTTAAATTATTCCAAATTATTTTTAAAACAAATAATCTATCAATAAAAAATTAGTTTTCATGCCTTAAAAAGGTTGCGAAAAATAAAAAAATTTAAAAATTATTTTAAAATCCACTGTATAAAATCAATATTTCCAACAGGATACTTATCTTCATTAAATAAAATACCTTCAACAATAGCTAAAACTTTTTCAATATCTAAATTAGTAGTATCAATCTCATTTACTTTTTCACCATGATTTTCATATGCTTCAACAGAACATACTGCTAAAGCTTCAGCTTCAAGATTTTCTTTAATCTTAAATTTAGAATATTGCCTTGATTTAAGTCTTTTTTCAAGAACTTCAGGATTTAATCTAAGAACAATGACTTCATCAGTGTGGTCATTAATTTTACAAAGATGAGAAAGATGACCTTCAATAATAGCTATTTTTAAATCATTTGAATTATTATCTAACTCATTTAAATTATCTAACTCATTTAAATTATCTAAATTATTTAAATTATTTAAATTATTTGAATTATTTAAATTATTTGAATTATTTAAATTATTATCTAACTCATTTGAATCAATTTTATGATTAAAAAATGAATCAATAGTAAAATTAAGTTTTTTATCTAATTTATCAATATTGATAATTTTATAACCTTTTTTTAAATCTTCACCATCAATTAAATCATTTTCAATAGCTAAATCATTAATTTTAATAAGTGTGCAAATATAGTTTTTAGCTAATTTTTTATAAAGTTCAGTAGCTATTGT
>WRCI01000069.1 GCA_009784145.1 Methanobrevibacter sp. | reverse complement strand
TCAATATGTTATAAGTTCTATGGTTGAAAGCTGTGGGGCAGATGTAGAAATTAGCTATGCTCAGGATGATTTTGAAGAAGTTAAAAATATTTTAAAGGAGAACTCTAAAGATTATGATTTAATTATTACCACTGGCGGAACAGCTATTAGTAAAGGGGATGTTGTTATAGATGCTGTTGGCACTGTAGGTGAAGTTTTATTCCATGGAGTAGCTTTAAGACCAGGAAAACCAGTTGGATTTGGGAAAGTAAATGGAACTCCAATTTTCATGCTTTCAGGATATCCAGTAGCGGCTATGGGTCAATTTGATGCTTTAATAAGACGATTTTTGTTTAAAATGCAAAATATAGAATTTAATCCAAGAGTTGAAAAAAGAAAAGCAGATGTTAAGATTTATTCTAATCTAGGTAGAACTGATTATATTAGAACTTTTGCAGATAATGAAAAAGTTAGATATGTATTAAATAGAGGATCAGGCATTATTAGATCTATGGTTGAAGCTAATAGTTATATTATTGTTGATGAAAATCAAGAAGGAATAGTTAAAGATGATATTGTAGATATTGTGTTTTTTGAATCGATGAATTGGAATAAATAATTTTTATTAAATTGGAATAAATAATTTTTATTAAATTGGAATAAATAATTTTTATTAAGTTTACATTATTAAATTTAGGGTGAAATAATGAATGCATTATGGTATTATGCAATAGGGTTTGCAGTTATATGGATTGTAACATTAGTTTTTAGAAGTAAATTAGTTAATCATGGTGTTGAAGTAAATTTTCCAACAATTATATGGAAAACTAAACGTCTTAGGGGATTTCTTAATAGATTAGCTAATATATCTCCAAAATTTTGGAAATGGTTCATGAATGTAGGGATAATTGTTTCAATTATTGCTATGGTTTTAATGGCATACCTGATTATTTCTTCTCTTTCAACAATAACTCAAGCACCTTCTGTTTCTCTTGTTATTCCAGGAGTTGAAATTCCAGGTTCTCCAATATTTATACCATTTGTTTATGGAATTATTGGATTAGCTACTCTTATAATTATACATGAATTTTTCCATGGGATTTTAGCTATAGTTGAAAAAATTAATATAAAATCAATAGGATTATTATTATTCGCTGTTCTTCCAGGAGCTTTTGTAGAACCTGATGAAGAAAAGATGGAAAAAGCTACTGCTATTTCAAGAATGCGAATGTACTCGGCTGGATCAATAGGCAATATATCGCTTTTTATTGTGGCTTTTCTTATCTGCACAGCAATTTCATCTTATGCTATTCCAGAAACTTTTGATGAAACTGGAATTCAAATAGAAAAAGTAGTAAGTGGTGCACCAGCAGATAATATTTTAATCTCTGGAATGATAATAAAATCTATAAATGGGCAAAATGTAAGTGATTCAAATAGCTATTTTGCAGTGGTTTCAAGATTAAAACCTGGAGAAATGGTTAATATTGTAACGGATAAGGGATATTATAATTTCACAACTGGAAAAAATCCTAACAATCCATCACTTGGATTTATGGGTATTCAAACTGTTAAACATTATGAAGTAAGTCCTTCTGTAAGTAATATTTTTGGAAATCAATTACCTTGGATATGGTTTAATTTGTTAGAGATGTTTACTTGGATAGCTTTCCTTAATTTAGCTGTTGGTTTATTTAATCTTCTTCCAATGAAACCATTAGATGGAGGTCATTTATTAGAAGAACTTTTAAGCTTTAAATTACCTGAAAACATTGTTAAACCAATAGTTACTGCAGTATCTTGGATTATGATATTTATTATAGTTATAAGCTTGTTGGCAGGATTAGGTAGTGGGTTGTTTTAATTAAGTAAGTTTATTTACTTATTTTCCTTATTTTATTTATTATTTATTTTATTCATTGTTATTTTTTTGGTTTTGTTTATTGTTATTTTTTTTGGTTTTGTTTATTATTGAGAAGTTTTTATTTTTTATTTTTCTTTTTATTATTATCTAAAGCTTTTTTCACTGCGTCATGATGCAAACGTGATGCTGTTTGTTTATGGGAATTTTTACTAGGGAATAATCGTAATTCATGAGCTTTACAAGGATAATACTGAATCCGAAGCCCCGCTTCTTTAGCTACACTTTCTGTATTATCAATTTTTTTCCCAATCATATCTTTTGCCATGAAATCTGTTGCTCCACAAGGAGAACCTCTAATAACATCTATTTCAGCTATTTTTTCTCCTTGACAATTAATTTGTATTTCTGGTTTTCCAAATTTTTTTGTGAATTCATTGAATACAGGATTTTCTTTATTATCTTCTAATTCGCAAATAGCCTCAGGGACTGAAACATTTTCATATTTTAATAGTTGGTTTTTAAACCCTTCTCCTTTCCATATTCCTATAATTATACAGGATACTTTTTTATGTAGCTGCTCTACAAGTTCTAAAGCCATATCTGCTTGTTTAATATAGCTTATTATTAAATCAAAATCAGATAATTTTTTAATAAGGCTTTCATCAAGTTCTATATCATCAATTAATATTCCTGTTGGAGATTCTATTTCAACTATTTCTGTTTCAAATACTTTTCCTATGGATTTATAAGCTCTTTCTCCAAAAATAGCTTCATCTCTAACTATAGCTACTTTTATAGTCATATTATCTTTATATTCTTAAAATATTTTTTTAATAGTGAATAATGACATTATGTAATATTTTAGTAATATTAACAAAGTTATCAATATTAGCAAATTAGTAATATTAACAATATTAACAAATTAACAAGGTTATCAATATTAGCAAATTAGTAATATTAACAATATTAACAAATTAACAAGGTTATCAATATTAGCAAATTAGTAATATTAACAAATTAACAAGGTTATCAATATTAGCAAATTAGTAATGTTAAATAAGGTCTATTTCAGTTATAATAATCTTTTTTAATTTTTTTACAGCTTTTTCTCCCTCATCGTCTAATCGTGAAGGATCGTTTGTATCTAGATCTTTTTCTTCAAAAATCTTATCTATATTTATAGTTTTTTCTACATCCACACCTTTAGATTTTAGAATTTTATTTACACAAGCATCAGAACATCCATTAATAGCTAAAATTGGATATTTTTTAATTAATTCACTAAATTTATCATTATCTGCAGCTGTAGCTGTGATACATATTGATAAAATATTTTCATTTTCTGTTGCTAAATCGTTACAAGTAGCTCTTCCAACAAGACCCAGTGTACTCATTCCACTACAACTAGCTATTGAAATTTTTTCTCCCATTTTTATCACCAAAGTTTTTTTATTATATTTAATTATATATTAAGAATTTTATTGTATTTATAAATACTTTTTATAAAACATTTATAAATACTTTTTATAGAATCATTTTTAGATATTTTTTATAATATCTGTTATAGATATTTTTTATAAAATTATTTTTAGAAATTTTTTATAAATTTATTATATCTATAAATTTTTTTGAATAATAAAATAAGATACTAAATATAGTAAATTCTATATGTTAAATTGAAGCTTAAAAATTAAAAATAATAAATATATTGTTGATTAGAGTAATTTAATAGTTAAAAATTAGTAAAAATGAAATATATGAATTATAATTATTTAAAAATTAAAAATAATAATGTATAGTAATATTAAAAATAATAAAATATTCAATATTAAAAATAATAAAGTATAGAAATATTAAAAAAAATAAAAGAAGATAAAGATATTAGAAATATCTTTCTAAAATCCCTTTTAATACTTTGGCATGACGACCTTCGTCTTTTGAACTTTCTTTAAAGAAATTTACAGGGTCTTCAATATTCAAAGCTTTTGCTTTTTCTGCAGCTTTTCTTTTTTCTTCATTAGCCATTAATTCTCCATCTAACATCATTTCAATGTTTTCTTTTAAAGTTGGTTTAATAACACCGTTCATTTCTGCAAATCTTGCACCATGTTCGGCTTCTTCCCATGCTAATCTTTTAAATACTTCAGCTAACTCCCCATAACCTTCTCTTGAAGCTTGTCTGGACATTGCTAAATATATTCCTACTTCTTGGGTTTCTCCCATAAAATTAGCTTGTACTTCTTTTTCTATATCGGTTCCTTTAGTGATTCCGATTTCATGTTCATATTTTGGCATTTTATTCTCCCTTGTTATTTTTTTATTTAATTTATCATTATTTTTTTCATATTTCAATGATTAAATTTATTGAAATTCATGAAACAGAAACTCTTAGCTACTAATAGCTTTTTGTAAATATTAGTTTTTTCATTATTTATATTTTTCTAAATTATAATATTTTATTCATAATTATTTAATTATTTTATTTTAAATAATATTAAAATAAATTAAACAATAGTGATTAAAATAAAAAGAAACTAATTATAATTTTTTAGCTTCTTCAACTAATTTTTGACCTAATTTGAAACAAGATACTTTTTCTTCTTCATCAGGAACATAGTAAACTTCACAGTTATCTATAACATCAAAACCAAACTCATTTAGTTCCTTAGCTATAATTTCTGTTGCACCACCTTTTCCACCCATGGAACCAAAGGTTATTGCTTTTCTTTTAATTCCAGTTCTTTCATATTCAAGACCTTTCATATAATACATTAGGTCTCCTATACTTGGAAATGGACCATTATTAATAGTTGGGGTTCCTATAGCTATTGCTTTACTGTCAAGAATGCTTTTAACGATTTCGCTTCTTTCATCCTCATGTAAAAAGAACATTTCTACATCATAACCCTCAGCTATTACTCCTTCAGCTACTTCGTGTGCCATTTTTTGAGTTGAATAGTGCATTGTGTCATAGATGATAGTTACTTTATCTTTACATTGTCCTGTTGCCCATTCACTGTAAGCACCAATGATTTTCATTGGGTCAGTCCATATTTGTCCATGAGAAGGAGCAATCATTTTAATTTGTTCTAATAATCCAAGTTCTGTGACTTCTTCAAATTTTTTTAAGACAAGTTTTGATAATGGAACAAGAAGATTTCCATAAAACTTTTTAGCTGCATCCATTAAAACATATTCTGGGATTTCATGATCGAATCGTTTGGAATAACATAAATGTTGTCCAAAAGCATCATTTGGGAACAATATTCCATCTTCAACGAGTAATGTAAACATACTGTCTGGCCAATGGAGGAGGAATGCATCTAAGAATGCTAAAGTTTTTCCACCAAGTTCAAGTGTATCTCCAGTTCCAACAGTTACAAAGTTTCCATTTTCAAGTCCTTCATAATGACGTTTTAAACCTTTTACAGCTATTTCTGTACAATAAATTGGTGCTTCAGGGTATCTTTTATGAATATCAACTAAAACTCCGCTATGATCTTTTTCAACATGATTTTGTATAATTACATCTACTTTGCCAGTTTTTCCTTCTTGTGCAAATGCATCATCTACACGTGCCATTAGTTCTTCTGCTGTACCAGGGTAGGAGTTATCAATTAATGCTATTTTTTCTTCACCAAATACAAGATATGCATTGTAACTTGTTCCATCTAATGTGTATCCATGATAAGTTCTTAAATCCCAGTCAAGCACTCCTATCCAATACACACCTTCTCCTATTTTTTTAGCTTTTGCTTTCATTTACAATCACCTTTTCTTTTTTTATTTTGAATATTAATTTTTTGATATGTCTTTCAATTTTATTTTAACATAATTTAGCATGTCTTTTTCTATTTTTATTATTTATATAATTTATAATAACCATTTGAAAGATTTTAATCTTATTTTAGAAACTTTTATAAAGTTTCACAAAACAATGTTCGCATATATGAGAACATACTTATTTTGATTTAAGAACTATATAAATGTTTCTATTCTTACTAATTTTTTATAGTTTGTATATAATAGTATTGTTAAATTATTTAAATATTGGATTGTTAGGGATTTATTGTGAGTTACATTTAAATATTGGATTGTTAGGGATTTGTTGTGGTTTTTATTTAAATATTGGATTGTTAGGGATTTATTGTGGTTTTTATTTAAATGTTGGGTTGTTATGGACTTAGCATGATTTTTATTTAATATTATTGAAACAATATCATAATGTATGGGATACTTATTTAATCAATGAAAAACTAATAAAATTATGTATAATGTCAATTTTTATGATTAATATCTGATTGAAAAAAGAATGTTAACTAACATACTATTTTAATAGGTACGAATTATTTATTTTCATAATAATTCTTTTTTTTATTTATTTTAATTATTATACCCTCTATAATTGTTTATTTTGTTTTAAATTATGTAAATATCTGTTTTTATACAAGTTCTTTATTATTGACAATTTTTTCAGTATAATAATTGTAAAAAAAGGAAAAGGTTTATATAGCTTGAACTACATATAAATAATATACATTATTACGAACTTTTAATAGTAAAATTTTAGTGTTAATTAAGTATATAACTAAAGTAGTTAAATTAATTCTTAAATTATTACTACATAACCACTATTATTAGATGTAGTAATGGTATGATTATAACTATTTATATTGTTTGTGTTATGATTGTTTAAAAAATGAACTTACACAACTAAATTAATAGAATAATCAATTAATTGATATTTCATTTTAATATAATGTTTTATTTAATTTTATAAATTACTTATTATAACTAATTCAATTAAGCATTCGCTAAAATCAGATATCACAATAGAATAAACGTTCTATTGAAATTTAGCTAAAG
The DNA here is from genome assembly GCA_009784145.1 of Methanobrevibacter sp. Taxonomy (GTDB): domain Archaea; phylum Methanobacteriota; class Methanobacteria; order Methanobacteriales; family Methanobacteriaceae; genus Methanobinarius. The sequence continues at coordinate 1,427 of WRCI01000069.1, read as the reverse complement.
AGTTAATTAAATTCAATAAAATGTTTATTGATTTCTTTGAGAAAATAATTTAATTTATAAAGATTGAATTTGTAAAGGTTGGGGTTATAACCTTAAATTATAAAATTTAAGATTATAAAGGGATTTTATTAAATTTAAGCTTATAAAATTAGATTTATTTAAATTGACTATTTAATGTCTTTAAACTAAAATTAATATAATTTTAGTAAAAGGTATTTTATGGGAGTAATATGTTTATGAAAATAAAAGAACCAGTTATTGCAACAAACGACCAGAAACCTATTCAAATTTTTTCTAAAGGTCATAAAGAAATTGGGGTAAATGTAGTTAAAAGTCCAGTTAAATTAACAATTTTAACTATGTTAAAAGATAGTGAGATGGAATTTGATGAAATTGTTAAAAACACAGGGAAATCAAAATCAACAGTATCGGTTCACTTAAAATCTTTAAGAAATGATGGGATTATTTCTTTTAAATTGGATCCAGATGATCAAAGAAAGAAGATTTTTTACATAAGTTCAAGATTTTTAGGCGAAATTGACGCTCCTGAACCTTTTGAATTAGAAGAAAGAAAAGTTGACTTTTTATTAGATAATATTATTAATAAAGATGGCAGTGGAGCTTTCGATTTTTCACAATTGTTATTCCACACTTTTCGATCAACCTTAATTCAAGAAGGAATGAATATTAACCCTATTTTATATGAAGCTGGTAAAAAAATAGGTTTAGCTTTATATGAACAGTTAAAAGATGATGATATCGAAGTTTTCTTTAGCAATGTTACAGATTTTTGGAGTAACTATGGTTTAGGAAATATTGAAGTCACGATTGGAGATAAAATAGAAATTAGATCTCAGAATTGTTTTGAATGTGGGCTACTTCCAAAAACAGGACAACCTGAATGTTATTTAGATAGTGGAATAATCGAATCAATCTTTTCATTATACTTTAAAAAAGATTTTGTCATGACAGAAACTAAATGTTATGCAATGGGTGATGATTGCTGCCTATTTGAATTAGAATTTATGGATGAAAATTGATTTCAAATGTTTTTTAACATTTGATTAAATTTTTATTTTTAAGTTTTTGTTAGATGGCTTTTGTAATCTTCATTTTTCTTATTTTTTAGTTACTTTTTTAGTTTTAATTTTAGTTACTTTTTTAGTTTTAATTTTAGTTACTTTTTTAGTTTTAATTTTAGTTATTTTTTTTAGTTTTAATTTTAGTTATTTTTTTAGTTTTAATTTTAGTTATTTTTTAAGTTTTATTATTGTGGTTGTCAAATAAGACTTTTCTTTTGAAAACCCATCTATTATTTTTTCATCATCCATACTACAATTTTGTATCGATGTAATTTCTTTATTTCCTTCTTGTTTATGAATTATTTCTTCTAATTCTTCAGTGTTTCTTTAAGTTTTCATTAAAAC
>WRCI01000068.1 GCA_009784145.1 Methanobrevibacter sp. | reverse complement strand
AGGAATTGGAAAAAAAAGAAAAATAAAATTACTAAAACACTTTGGAGATATTGAAAAAATTAAAAAAGCTAGTGTTGATGAAATAGCTAATGTTAAAGGTTTAAACAAAACAATAGCTAAAACAATTTATGATAATTTTCATTAATAATTTTATTGAGCTTGTTCAATAGTAATTTTTTATTTATGTTGTTTATATTTAGATATCATTTAATGCTTCTACAATATGGGTGAGATTTTCACCATTTAATCCAATAATAACTTCTTCATCTTTTATATCTGCATATTGTCTTGACCCAGAACAACCTAAGGTTACATTTGGTTTTTTATTTATAAAAGGACCAGCAACAGCATCAGCACATATTGATTGAATTCCTGAAAAATCAGCTTCTATTCTTCCATGTAATTTATAAACAATAGCTTGTGAGATCCTCATTGCTTGAGCAGTATTTGTAATAATAATAACAACATCTGGAATAAAATTTGCTTTTTCTAAAGGAGAATATAAGATTCCATAGCTTTGGAAATCAATTTTTGGAATAGAATCTAAAGTGTTTTTTGCAGAATCTAATGAACTGAATCTTCCTAAGTTATAATAAAATTCACCAGAAGCTATTTTTTCTGGAACTTCTTCTAGACCTAATGTTGAAGATCCACCTTTACACATTTGTTCATTGGCAGTAGTATAAAATATCTCACCATCTGTTGCCTTTTGAACCATTTCACAATGTCTTATTTTTTCTTCTAATTTATCAATATTTTTAGGAATATCTTCAATATTTAATATAAATTTAATAGCAACAGGATTTAATTTTAAATTTAAATCATCTTTTATTTCCTTGGAAAAATATTTATTATTTTCTAATTCTTTTGCTTTTTTTCCTTCATTCAATTCATTCATTTTATTATCCCCTTTATTTTTTATATTATTATATTATCCTACTTATATTCTCTATATTTATTTAAATATATATTAATATAAATATTTTATTAATATATTTTAGATAAATAAATTATTAAGTTATTTTGGATAAATAGATTATTAAGTTATTTTAGATAAATAAATTATTTATGAGGAATAGATTATTAAGTTATTTTAGATAAATAAATTATTTATGAGGAATAGATTATTAAGTTATTTTAGATGAATAAAATGGGTTTAATGAATTTAACTATATAAAAAAATATCAATAATGAATTTAACTATATAAAAAAGGTTAATAAGTTTATAATTTTATTAAAACTTTCTTAAAAGAACATATTAATATTTTATTGAATATACATACTAACATTTTGTTATTATAAGAATTAATTTATTTTTTCTGATAATGGGTAACCAATTTCATTAAATAGAAATCTTTATATATTAGATTGAAAATAATTACTATTGTTATTAGAAATTTTATGAAATGGTTGACATAAGCATAAACAATTCTATTAAATTTAGAAAAAGTATCTAATAAGTATCAACCTTATTAAAATATTCTTAAATAATTAGTATCTGAAACTACTTTAATAGTTTCCTATCTAATGCATTATTTATTAATATATTACTTATTTTTTTAAATGTTATTAGTTTATTCAATAACTAAATCATTTCATAATTTATTTAATACATATGAAAAACATTAACATAAATGGATTAATTTGATTATCATAGCTCTATATATAAATAATAGTATATTTTTTTATTGGGCAATTTAATATTTAAACATTGAATTTCGCAAGATGAGTAAATGGTGAAGTTTAAATAAGATTATTAAGAATTGTATAATTTAATAATATAATTTCTTAAAATTAAAAAATACAATAAATTCCAATAAAAAAAAATTTTAGCATAAAAATTATAAAAAAGGTGAATATATGGAAACGACTCTTATCTCAACAATTTACGATGTAGAACCAGTTATGATTTGTATAACTAAATTTTCCCCTAAAAAAGTTATACTCTTAACTGAAGACAATGGTTCAGATGTTATGAAAGAAAGTGAAGAGACTTTAGCAAATGCATTTGGTAGATTTATTGATATTAAATCTCAAGAAACAGTTTCAAATGATCCAGTAAAAATTGCATCTGCTGTTGCAAAAGCAATTGAAAAAGAGAAAAACTTTGGAAACAAAATTGTAGTTAATATAAGTGGTGGAGAAAGACCACAAGCTTTAGGAACTCTCTTTGGAGCTTATTCAAAACATCAATTCCTTGATAGAATTATTTTTGTTGATAATTCAACAAAGGAAGTTGTAGATTTACCAATTCTTAAATATGGTATATCTAGCACTAAAAAAGAAATATTAAAATGTTTAATAGATGGTTGTAATTCTGTTAAAAAATTATCTACAGAAATCAATATAAGCAGAGGAATGACTTATAACCATATCCGTGAATTAAGAGATATGGGACTTATTGATAAAGAATTACTTGAAATTACTACTGCTGGTAAATTAGCTATAATTTAGCTAATTTTTTATTTTTTTTATATTGAATATTTAATTTTATTTTTCTTTCTTCTTTTCTTTTAATTTTTCTATTTTTCTCTTAATTTTTTTTACTTTTCTATATTGTAAATTTGTTTTTTTAAAAACAATCCTAAAAAAATTAATTAAAATAAAATAATTAAAATAAGTTTAAGAATTAAATATTTATAATCAACTGAATTGGAGAGTGTTTAGAACCTTCAACATTATCCACAATTTCAGAAATTTCAATAGAATTTTTTAAATCTTCAGATACAAAGAAATAATCTAAACGAGCTCCTTCTCCTTTTTCTTTAGCTTTTTGAGATTTCCAAGAGCTATATTTAATTTCATCTTCATTTAACAATCTAAAAGTGTCAACAAACCCAATTTTTTCTAAATCATCGATTATTTTCCTTTCTTCATCTAAAAAGTTCACAGTCTTTGAAGAGGATTCAGGATTAACAATATCTTTTGGAGAATGTGCAATATTAAAATCACCAGCGATGATTGTTTTTTTATTTGATGATTTAAGATAATCTAATAATTTTTCATAAAAATCAAGCTTTTTTTCTCTGTTGATTTTAACTCCACTTCCAGAAGGAGAGTAAATATGAATTAAATTAAAATCATCAAAGGTTAAATTCATTACTCTACTTTTTAATAAATCATCAGGAACATTAAAAAATTTTTTAACAAGCTTTGGTTTAATCTTTGAGAATGTTGCAATACCACCTACTCTAGTAATTTCACCTGGTGAAAAATAGGAATGATAATCTTCCATACTTTTTAATTCATCCTCTAGCTGGTTATATTTAGCTTTTGTCTCTTGAAATAAAATAATATCAGGAGTTTCGTTAAATATTGGTTCCATTTCTTCATTCTTAAATCTAGTTCTGATTCCGTTAATATTCCATGATATAATTTTAAGTTTACTCATATTTTGCCTTCCAATATTTTAATAATAATTACTATCATTAATATTAATAACACTTATAATATTTATATTTTTATATTTTTTTCTTTGATTTTAATATTTAGTATTTAATATTAGGTGTTTAGTATTTGATATTTATTATTTGATTTTATTTTTATTAAATAATTATTTAAATTTTTGTTTTAAGGAATTTTCAAATCCTTTAAATTTTGTTTATGACAAAAGTATTTAAAATCACATGCATCGCAAGTTCTTTTATCTGCATTTGCTTGCCAAGCATTTTGAATCAATTCGCCATTTATTTCACTTATAATTGACTTTTCAATATTTGAAACTACTTTATCAAATTCATTAAGAGCTTTTGAAATAGATTTTTCTTTAATAGGGATTATTCTAATAGATCTATTTTTTTTACTAAGATCAGATAGTTGTAAATAATCATCTTCATTTTCATCCCATTCAGATAAAGCTTTTTTATCTTTTGATTCTAAATCAATATCAGAATTGCCTAATATAATATCATTTTTAATAGCTATTAAATCTTCAGTTGAAGGAACAAGTTCATTTAAATAAAATATAATTCCTGCAGCAACAGGCTTTGATTCAGCTTGTAATGACCTCAACCAAGCATAGGTTAATATTTGCCATTTGTGACGTTTCCAATTAGAAGAATCAATAGAAGGTCTTTTCATTCCTTTATAATCAATAATTATTTCATACTCTTCACAATCAATAGTATCTAAATTATTTGTATTATTTTGATTTTCAAATAAATCTTTTATTTTCTGATTTTCAGATATATCTTTTACTTCTTGATTTTTAGATACATCTTTTACTTCTTGATTTTCAAATAGATCTGTTATTTCCTTGTTTTCAGATAAATATTTTAATAATTCATTACTTGAACTATTATTGATATTCATTGAACTAATAACATCAATTACCCCATTTATTCCATAATAATTTGACCGACTGCAATTTTCTTTAAAGTTAGGCATATTTCTATTACCTTTTATAAGTACTTCTGCAGAATCAATTAAAGGGAATAAATCAGGACCCCAAACATTAATAGCACTTTCTGCTCTAGCACTTGCCAATAATTTATGAGGATGATTATTATCTCCACATTTACCTATTTCAATATATTCATATTCTTCAGAAGAAGAATCTTTCCTAAAAGGACAAAATAAATCAGTAGGAGGATATAAACCACGAGCTCTCAATCTTAAATCAATCATTTCTTCAATAGGGCGAATATCTTTTTTCCAATCCCATGGAAAACTCGTTTTTTTAATTTCCCATTTAAGATAAGCTTCTTCCATTACTCCATGAATAAATTCTCCAAACCAAAGTTGTATTGGTTTTGAAGGTGGAAGGGTGCCTTTATTTAGAAACCTGTATTGTAGATTACATGTTAAAAAAGATAAAAGATCACCTGTTAAACTATATTCTGGAATAATGTATGAATCTGATCTAGAAGACAATTTCATTTTTTTACCTACTGGTTTTATTATATACTTTATTTTATGTAATAATATACTATAATCTCGTTATATTGGATTAAATTGGATAGTTATTATTATATTTTGATTATATTAAATATTATTTTCTGTATTTTAATTATATTAAATATTATTTTTCATATTGGATTATATTAAAATAATTATTATCATATTCTAATTAAATTAAATATTATTTTCTGTATTTTAATTATATTAAATATTATTTTCCATATTGGATTATATTAAAATAATTATTATCATATTCTAATTAAATTAAATATTATTTTCTGTATTTTGATTATATTAAATATTATTTTCCATATTGGATTATATTAAAATAATTATTATCATATTTGATTAAATTAAATATATTTCATCAAATCCTACAAATATTTCATCTCTATTCCAACCTAATGCAACATTAGGAATATTTTTTTGTTTATCATCAATTATATATCCATCAATAGATGAATTTAATCCAATTAATAATAATACATCTTGAGCTCTAGAAAATGCAACAAAGTATAATCTTGTTAAATCATCAAAAGCTCGGTCTCTTGACTCACGACCACTAATGCCTAGAGCACTTAAAGGTCTGATTTTATCTTCTAACTTGGAAGATTTTTCCCCTTCTTTAGGAAACCTTAAAAAAGAGCTACTTATTTTATTTTTTTTAAACCTTGAACTAACATCAACAATAACAAGTGGAAATTCTAAACCTTTAGATTGATGGATAGACATTATATTAACTCTATTATTTGGTAAAGTTTCTAAACGATTTTCATCAATTGATACTCCTCCAATAGCTATTGGAATAAATATATTCCATATAGCTTCTTCTACAGATTTTTTTTCCAATATATGTTCATCATCAAAATATATTAAAGCAGAAAATTCATTGAAGAAACCTGTTTGTGTAATTGTTTGTGTAATAGCTTGAAGATAAACTAAACCTTCTTCATCTTCTTGTAAAGGATTAATCCAACTAACTAGTTTATAAGCAAGTTCTATTAAACTTGTAGATTCTGGCCATGTTTTGTGTCCTCTAGGGATTCTATATTTCCATGAATTAACAAACTCTTCTAAACTAACAGGACTTACAGGTTCTGGAGAAAGTTTAATATATTCATTAGCTAATCTTCTCCATCTATTCATATTCATTTCAGCTAATTTTGGAATTTTGTCAATAGATTTTTGAAATACTGCATTTGGATCAATACATTCTAAAATAAGTCCGCAGAATATTGATACTTCATTTAAAGCTTGTAAATCTTGACCTCTTGGATTAAATACTTCAATAGGGGTTTTAAAGTTTTCAAGAGTCTTTTTTAAATAATATGGAAATAATTGATTTCCTTTATAAAACTCTTTAGGAGAATATGTTAAAATAGCTATATCTGATGGAGACCCTTGTTTTTCATCAAGTTTTAGAGTGATTTCATTTACAATATTTTTATTAGTACTATTAAAAGGGGAATTGTGATTATTATTATAATTAGAATTAGGTTTTAAAACCCTCTTAACTTTTTTTTTAACTTCTTTTCCAGAACTTAAATCTCTAATTAAAACAGCTAAATCTTTAGCTAAAATTTCTTGATTTTGTCTAAACATACCTAAAACAGGAACTATATCTTGATTGATATTTACAGTATTATCAATTACAGTATCATTATTTACATAATCACCAGTTACAGTATTACTATTTACAGTATCATTAGTTACAGTATCACTATTTATAGTATTATCAGTTACAGATTCATCAATCACAGACTCATTATTCATTGATTCATCATTAGCTAATTTTGATTTAATAAACTCAATTTTTGGTTTTTCTTTAACACGAGCAGATTGATATTTTTTATCTAATTCCACAAAATGATTACATAAATTAATAATATCTTCACTAGAACGGTAATTTGATGAGAGATAAATTTTTTGAACATTAATATTTAGCAATTCTTTAGCTCTTTTTGGGAAATTTGTAAATAAATCAACAGTAGCTCCTCTAAATCTATACAAAGATTGATCATCATCTCCTACAACTGTTATACTCCCATCATTATCTATTGCTGATTTAGCTAAAGTAAAATATATATTTTCTTGTAACAGATTAGTATCTTGATACTCATCTACAAGAATTATTTTTAAATCATTTAAAAAAATATCTAATTTTCCAGATTTTAATCTTTTTAAAAATCGCTTTTCTAGCATTGGAAAATCAAGAATATTTCTCTTTTTCAATTCAGTTGTATAATCTGAAATAGCATTTAAAGCTTCTTTAGAACCAGGTATAGATTCTTCAGCTGAAAATTCATTAAAATCAACTTGGTCATAGTATAATCTATTTTTAATATCAAGTAATAACTCACTCATTTTTGAAGGATTTTTGATTTCTTCAACACCTGTAATTGTCCCTAAATAGCTTTGCAAATCTTTATTCAAGTATCTATCATTATTAAATAATCCTGAACTAAGCATTGCTGAGTTGGCTACAAAACTTTCTATTACTACAGGTAAATTAGTTCCAGGATTTCTGTGTATTCTAAGTATTTCTTCAGCTATACTATCAATAGTTCCAGTAATAATTTGATTAAAATCAATTCTCTCTAGTTTTTTTAGTTCATTTTTATCAGTTAAAACATTAGAAAGATAACTTTTAATTTCATCTCCCCAACTTAAGATACGAGAACGAAGTTCTTTAGCTGCTTTTTTTGTAAAGGTAGTAGCTAATATTTCATTTGGATTAATATCATCTACAAATATAAACTTTAATATTTTTAAAACAATAACTGTAGTTTTCCCAGAACCTGGTCCTGCAACAATAAATAATGATTGATTTTTATTTGAAGAAATAGCTATTTTTTGATTATTATTTGAAGATATATCTCGTTTTAATTCATTAACAATTATATCTTTAAATTTATCATAATTAATCATTATTTCATCCGTATTAATTTAATTTATTATAAACTTTTATCTAAGAAATATTTTTTTTTATTGAGATAGATATTATATTTGATAATTTACTTAACTTTTAAATTTGTATAATTAATTATAAGATAATAAATATATTAATGTTTTATCCTAGCAAATGAAAAGTATTCTAGTTTGTTAGTAATTAACTCTCTTTTTTTAAATGTTTTATAGTTTGTATATTTTATATAATAGTTTTAGTATTAGATTCTGTATATTTTATATAAATTTGGTATATATAATATATTTTTAAGTGATTTTTATAAATTTGATATATTTTT
>WRCI01000067.1 GCA_009784145.1 Methanobrevibacter sp. | reverse complement strand
TATTCTATTTATTCTATTTATTCTATTTATTCTATTTATTCTATTTATTCTATTTATTCTATTTATTCTATTTATTCTATTTATTCTATTTATTCTATTTATTTAATTTATTTAATTTATTTTTATATAGTGTAGCACCAATTTTTGGTATGAAAATTATCAATTTATATTGTAAAATAACTAGAAAATTCAGTACTAAAAATTAGTTTTATATTATATACTTAATTATTATTTAATTTTTTTAATATAATTATTATTGATTGACCATTCTATAAAAAAACATGAATATTCGTTTTAGATAAAACCTATATATAATGAAAATTATATCCTATATTTCGGGATGTGTATTATTTAATTTTAAAAATTTCAATAAAATTGATATGATACTTTTTGAATCATAACTAAAAAAAACATTCAGTCAAAAAATCATAATAAAGCTTTATATTTGAAATTAAGTAAAAAAAAATCATTATACCATCCCAAAAAGATATTTTTTAGAAATAAATTATAGGATTCGATAAAACATGAAAAATTATGTCGAAATAGCTGAAAAATTGGAGACTAAAAGTTCAAACATTAATAAAACCATCTTAAAACCTTCAATGATTGCAGTCCTCTTTGGAATAATGTTTTTTACATTAATTTCTGGAGTTAGTGCATTGAATTTTGATAGTAATTCTACTACTAATAGTGATATTCAAAATTTCATTGATAAGGATATTGAAACAGACAATAAAATAGTTTTAAATGCAGGAGATTATAATAACCTTCAAAATCTGAATATTACAAGAAGTGTTATTATATCCTCAAATGGGCAAGTTAATATAAAAGGAAATGGAGGGACTCTTTTTAATATAATTGCCAAAAATGTTTCAATTATTAATCTGAATATTAGTGGATATCAAACAGCTATTAAATCGAACAATGGTAAGATATCAATCACTGGTAATAATATTACCACTTCTGGAATTAGTGTTAATTTCACTGGTTCAAATTTAACAGATATCTTATTGGAAAATAATAATGTAATTTCTTCTATAAATAGCAACCTCTATGGTGCAGTTTATTTTAATGCTCCAACTGGTTCAAATATTAATGTTTCTCTAATAAACAATAATATTACAGTTACTAGTAGTTATAATTCTAATGGAGTTCGTTTTGATACCTCATACAGTAACAATACTATAAGTTTAACAAACAACAAGATTACAGGAACAATGTGGAGTGGTGTTGTTGTATCTGCACAATACAGTAACAACAACATAATCCTCAAAAACAACAACATAACAGGAACATTGAATAAAGGAGTATTTATAGCTACTCCCAATAGTAACAACACTGTAGTTATTACTGATAACAACATTACAGGAGCACAAAACTATGTGGGATCTAGAACAGATTCATATGCCATTCATATGTCTGCACCACGCAGTACAAGCAATTTAACTTTAACAAACAATAACCTCATATCGGCTTCAGGAACCACCTCATCAGGAATTGGCGTTATGTATGGTGGAGGCAACAGTAACAGTACAGTAATCTTTACAAACAATAACATCACAGGAACAAATGGAAATGGTATTCATATAGATACCTATGGAGACTATATTGACATAAATTTAACTTTAACTAACAACAACATCATTGGAAAACCATCTTCTGGTGCTTATTTAGAATTTACCAATGGTATCAGTAACATAAATTTAACTAACAACAACATTACTGGATGGGGTTCTAGTGTTTTTATACTCACATACAATGGTAACACCCACCTAACCCTCAAAAACAACAATATGATTGCAGAAGATCTTGGTGGACATGGAATTTTTATGGATTCATACAACAGTAATAACACCATAACCCTCACTAGTAACAACATCTCAGGAATATCATTATCTAATGCTGTTTTTTTCAACGTATATAACAGTAACAACACCATAACTTTCACAAATAACAATATCATAAAATCAGAATATGGTCTTATTTTGTATGGATACAATAAAGGTAACAATATCATAACTTTCAAAGATAACAATATAAAAGTAACAAATTACGGCATCTATATGGAAATATATTCTAGTAACAACACTATAACTTTCACCAATAACAACATCACTGGAGAAAATGGACATAGTATTAGTTTAGATGTATCTAACAGTAATAACAATATAACATTCGATGGTGATAATATCAAAGGAGAATGGTATGGTGTTGACTTAGACGCATCTAACAGTAATAATAATATAATTTTTAAAAACACCAATATAATAGGATTACTACAAGGCATTAGTTTAAGTACATCTTACAGTAACAATACTATAACTTTCACCAATAACAATATTACAGGAGAAAATAGGCATAGTATTAGTTTAGATGTACCTAACAGTAACAATAATATAACATTTTATGGCAATAATATCAAAGGAGAATGGTATGCTGTTAACTTAGATGCAAAAAACAGTAACAATAATATAATATTCGATGGTGATAATATCAAAGGAGAATGGTATGGTGTTAACTTAGACGCATCTAACAGTAATAACAATATAATTTTTAAAAACACCAATATAATAGGATTACTGCGGGGCATTAGTTTAACTACGCCTTACAGTAACAATACCTTAACTTTCACCAATAACAATATTACAGGAAACTGGTCTGGTATTAACCTAATTACATACGGCGACAAAAACACCATAACTTTCACCAATAACAATATTACAGGAGAAGGAGATGGTGTTAGTCTAAATGTATATGGTATAAATAATAACATAAGTTTTGTTGGAAACAATATCAATGGTAATAATTATGCTATTGCTATTAATTCTTGGTATGCGTTTAATGGTTTATACTTGTTAAATAATACTATTACAAGTAATAATATTGGACTATTATTTGCTTTAAATGGTGGCACTGTTTTAAGTGATGTTCTTGTTAAAGGTAATACTATTATTGGAACTAACGTAGCTATTATGTTTACAGAAAATCCCAACTTTGTTAATGTTACTATTAATTATAATCGTATTTTAGCTAAAACTGGCTTAAATTATACTGGCATTTCTAATGATAATGGTAGTAATTTTGATTATAATTGGTGGGGAATTAATGATATTATTGATAAAATTCTTGATTTCAAAACTAACAATCACTATATCTTGAATTTTAGTAACTTCACTAGTTTAGACAATGTTTTTGTTGGGGATAAATTAAATTTTGCTTTGTTGGTACTAAACACTACTTTGACTAATGACCATGTTGAAAATTTACCTTACTTTGTTATTAATGGTACTTTTAATGGTTTAATCTTCGAGAGTTCTAGAGATGATTTTTTCATCTATCAGTTTACAGTTTTAAATAATGGTTCACAATTTGCAGATGCTACTTTAGATGAGCAATATGTGAGTTTATTATTTGATGCTTTTATTTCTGATGTAGAAGTTGAAAATCCTGACAGTGAAATCGATATTAATGAATCAGTTAATGATGATACTGACAATGATTCTAATATTGATGATTCTAATAAGGATATTGATTCAAGTCTTAAAGAAGCAATTGAAAGTACTGGACATAATAAGAAGGAAGATAATACTATAGATAATAAAGAAGACAACACTATAGATAATATTACCCGTCCTGATGAGACTTTAAATGCTCATGGTAGTATGAAATCTACTGGTGTTCCAATAACTATACTTTTAATATTAGTTATTTTAAGTTTAGTGGTACATAGAAGGAATTATTAAATAAAATATTTTTTTATAGCTGACTTTTATTTTTAAAAATCAGCTTACATTTATTTTTTTTGTTTTTTTTAAATATAATGGAGTGTATTGTAATTATTGTACATATGTATATTTTTTTAAAGTAATATTATATTAGATAAAATTATTATATTAGATAAAATTATATTAGAAATATTTTAATATAAATTAATATAATTTAATATATAATAAAATAATTTAATTATAATTGAATATAGGATATATAAATTGTTAAAACTATATTTTACACTGTGATATATAGTTTAAAATATTGAAATTTTAGAAATACATTGAATGTTAATTATATTAAAATATATAGATTAATTATATTATATTAAATAATTATATTAATATATTAATTATATTATAAAAATAGAAAATATATATTAAAATTTTACACTATAGATTATTTAATTTAAAAAATTTGAGGAATTACTTTGAAAAAATTTAACTTTATTAAAACATCCATTGAAGGAGTTTATGTTATAGAACCTACAGTTTTTGCTGATGAAAGAGGATACTTCATGGAAACTTATCATAAGAAAGAATTTGATGATAATGGAATAAATGTTGAATTTGTTCAAGATAATCAATCAAAATCAACAAAAGGGGTTTTAAGAGGTTTACACTTTCAATATACACAAGCTCAAGGAAAATTAGTTAGAGCAATCAAAGGTGAAGTGTTTGATGTAGCTGTTGACTTAAGAAAAGATTCTGTGACATATGGTCAATATGAAAGTGTTATACTATCTGAAGATAACAAAAAACAATTTTATGTCCCACCAGGTTTTGCACATGGATTTCTTGTATTGTCTGATGAAGCTGAGTTTACCTATAAATGTACAGACTTTTATAATGGACCAGACGAGGGTGGAATCATTTGGAATGATATAGATATTGGTATAGAATGGCCCTTAGATGAAGATGAATTAATATTATCCGAAAAAGATAAACAATGGAAAGGATTAAAAGATACTAAAACTAATTTTTAGCTAAAAAGCTTTTTTAAAAATAATGGAAGTAATTAAGAAATAAATAGGATTAATTAAGAAATAAAAGGGAATATTTGAGAAATAAAAAGAATTAATTGAGAAACAAGAGGAAATAAAAATGAAAATATTAGTTACTGGTGGAGCAGGATTCATAGGAAGTAATTTTATTCATTATATGTTAGAGAAATATTCTGATTACTATATTATCAACTTAGATTTACTTACCTATTGTGGAAACCTAGAAAATTTAAAAGAAATAGAAAATAATCCTAATTATGAGTTTGTTAAAGGAGACATAGCTGATAAAGAACTTGTAGATAAAATAGTGTCTGAAAATGAAGTTAGCTATATTATTAATTTTGCAGCTGAATCTCATGTAGATCGCAGTATTGAAGATCCTAAGATATTTTTAGAATCTAACATTATCGGAACTCAAAACCTTCTTGAAATAGCTAAAAAGTATTATGAAAATGGACAATTTAAAAAATATATTCAAATTTCCACTGATGAAGTTTATGGAACTCTTGGTAAAACTGGTTATTTTACAGAAAAAACCCATCTTGCCCCTAACAGTCCTTATTCAGCTAGTAAAGCCGGAGCTGATTTAATTGTTAGAGCATATAATGAAACTTTTAACCTTCCAATTAATATAACTAGATGCTCTAATAACTATGGTCCATACCAATTTCCAGAAAAATTAATTCCTTTAATGATTAACAATGCATTAAATAATAAAAAACTTCCTGTTTATGGTGATGGAAAGAATGTAAGAGATTGGTTACATGTTTATGACCATTGTACAGCTATTGACTTAGTTCTTCATAAAGGAAAAACAGGGGAAGTTTATAACATTGGTGGAAACAATGAAAAAGAAAACATTGAAATTGTTAAACTTATTCTTAAATATTTAAAAAAGTCAGAAGATTTAATTGAATATGTTGAAGATAGATTAGGGCATGATAGAAGATATGCAATTGATTCAACAAAAATACAAGAAGAATTAGGATGGACACAGAAATATACATTTGAAATAGGGATAGAAGAAACTATCGGGTGGTATTTAGCTAATAAAGAATGGTTAAATAGTGTTATTTCTGGAGATTATATTAGCTATTATGAAAAAATGTATGGAAAAGACTGAAAAACATTATATTATTATGTATATGAATAGATTTATATTCTATAATCCACTAAGAGTATATTTAATAGTTGTATTAAGAGTATATTGTAATTATATTAAGAATAAATTATAAATTAAGGAGTTAATGTATGAAAGAATTTTTAGCATATGAAAGTAATGCTTCTAGATCTGAACTGATTATTAGGATGCTATATGCATTATTCATAGAGATAGTACTAGGTATTTATGCCATTTTAGCCTCATTTTGTTTGTGTTTACAGTGGTTAGGAATATTGTTTCTTGGAAGAAGAAGTGAAAGTTTGACTAATGTACTAATAGGATATTGTGAATTTTTTATCCAAATTATTCCTTATACTTATTTACTTACAGATGAAAGACCAGGTGTAATGCCAAAGGAATTAAAAGTTTTCCTTGACAATAAAGAATATCTCAGTTTTGAAAAAAATGCAAGTAGGCTTGAATTAATAGTTAGAATTTTTTATTCAATTCCTTTATTCATAGTTCTTTTTTTATTTGGTATTGCAGCAAGTATTGTTATAGTTATACAATGGTTATGTATTCTATTTACTAGTGGAAGAAATGAAGATTTAAATGATTTTCTTAAATCTTTTGTTAAATATCAAATACAAATTATAAGCTATGTTAATTTTGTTACTGATGAACGTCCAGATATACTTCCTAAAGATATTGATGTATCTTTAAAATTTGAATTTGATAAAGCTGAAACAAATACTTCAGGAGATATTATAAAAACCACCCCTCCAATCAGTATAATTACAAAAAATAGACATATTGCAATAGGCATTATTTTCTATTTCCTATTCTTTGTTATTATATATCTTGTATTTCTTTACATGTATATACTAATGATATTTGCAATGAGCATGTGAACAACTGGATTTTATTAGCTAAGTTTATTAAATAAAAAAAACAAGTAGGATTTCAAATAAATTTAATCTACTTTGAAAAAAGGATTAATAGGACTTAAAATGGAAGTAAAAATAGAAAAATCCATGTTTCTCAGTTATTACAAAAGGGGAATACTTTTTTAAAAAATTTAATTTGGATTAGGTTATCTGTAAAAGGATTAGGTTATCTGTAAAAACTATTCACTAAAACTAACTCTTTCGAATTTTTCTTCCTTTCCAAGTAGTTTAGTAGCATCTACACCAACTTTTGTCGTGGTCCCATCTGGAGTAGCTACAGGATCAAGTGAGGAACCTCTTGCTTTTGGAACAATGATTATATCATCATCACCTTTAACTCTTGTAGCTATTGCATATTCAAGGTCTTGTGGATTGAAAATATTAATATCTTCATCTACAACTACAGCATGTTTTAAAGAAGGATGAGCTGCAAGTGCAGCTAAAATAACATTCTTTCCATCACCTTGGGTTTGCTTTTCAATAGCTATTGCTGCATGTAACCAACAACATCCTCCTTCTGTAAGGACAACATTTTTAACTGTTGGAACAGTATTTTTAACAGCTTGGAATATTCGTGGTTCTTGTGGAAGACCTTGAAGAAGTTTATGTTCTCCACCAGCTGGAAGAATAGCATGATACATTGCATTTTCTTTTAAATGCATTTGATCCAATTTAATCACTGGTTCATCACGTATAACATCATAAGTATCGGTTAAATCAACAAATGGTCCTTCTTTAGCTCGTTTATTTGCTAATAACTTACCTTCAAGTAATATATCTGCTTGAGGAACTTTTAGACCACTTTTCTTTAATTCTATAAGAGTGAGTTTTCCATCTTTAAATGTATTAGCTACATCCATTTCATCATGATCAATTGGAATAGATGTTGTACTTGCAAGAAGTATTGCAGGATCCATTCCAATAGCTATAGCTATATCAAGGTCTTTATTTTCTTTTTCACACTTTTGAAAGTATGTGTAAAGATTTCTTGGAACAATTCTTATAGTTAATTTATCTTTTCCAAGAACTAACATTCTATGAATTGAAGCATTTTGGATTCCTGTTTGGAGGTCTTTTGCAAATACAACTCCTGCAGTTATATATGCTCCCCCATCTCTTTTATAATGAGTTAAAATAGGAATTTTAGACAAATCAGCATTAGCTGTTTTGTACTTGTAATTTGAAGAATTAATATCAAGGTAGTTTGTAACTTTCTGAGGATTTTCAGTAGCTTTAATAACTTTTTGAGTTATTTCATCAACTGCACAACCTAATGATTTAGCTATCTTTTCCCTTGTATTACATATTCCTGAAATTATTGGAATATCATATCCAGCAATATTTTCCAGAAGAACTGTTTTT
>WRCI01000066.1 GCA_009784145.1 Methanobrevibacter sp. | reverse complement strand
TTCCATTCCTGAAAGTCCTAATAAATTTACTAAAATAAATGCAATAGTTGGGGCAATGAGAAGTTTAACTACTGTGCCTAAACCTAGTACTTTTAAGTTATTTTTAATACCATCAAAGCGAAGGGAAACACCTAATGAAATCATTATAAGTGGAATTGTAGCTGTAGCTAAATATCCAACGACTTCTTCAAAAACAGCTCCCATTGGAATATTTAAAAAATTAAAACTAATTCCTAAAATTGTTGCCCAAAGTGGAGGAAATCCCAATATTCTTTTAACAATTACTTTTATTGTTCCTCCAAAGTTAACCATTAAAATTATACTCAATGAAAGGAACATTATCAAAGTACCAATATCATAAAAAATAGCTTTAATTAGAGCAGTTTGACCAAATACTCCTAAAACTATTGGAAATCCTAAAAAACCAGTATTTCCAATAACAACTGGTACAATAACACTCCATTTTTCTTTTTTTGAATATTTTTTAAGTGAAAGTATTGTAAATACAATTAAACCAGAAATAGTTCCTACAATAATACTGATTAGAGGCATTACAGCAAAACTTGTAATTTTCGATAAATCAGCTGAATATAAAGAATAAAAAACAAGACAAGGTAAAGCTACATTAATAACTAATTTATTTAAAACATCCATGTCACTTATATTAAGTAAATTTATCCTTTTGAGGAAATATCCTAAAAAAATTATTATTAAAATAACAATTATTGTAGTTAAAACTTCAGCCATTTATTATCACTTAAAAAAGATTGATTTTAATTAAAATTTACTATTGATTTTGATTAAAATTTACTATTATATCTAATTAATAATTATATTATAGTTCAATATATTTAATCATAATATTATTTAATAATTACACTATAATTATACAATTTACAATATAAATATATTTTAAATTCATTATTAGTAAAAATTAGGGTTCAAAGTAAAATAGATTATAAAAAAATAATAATAGAAAAACTAAAAATAGAAAAATAATAATAGAAAAACTAAAAATAGAAAAATAATAATAGAAAAACTAAAAATTAAAAAATAAAGAAAAAAAGAAAAAAAGAGTATTGTTGTTTAATCAACAATACCATCACGAGTAATTTTAAATACACATTCACCTTCAGGTAAATGAGGAGAATCTACTAAACGTGCGATTCTTTTTCCAGCTAAACCTTTTTTAAGCCAAATCCTATATGTAGAAGCATGTCCTAAAACATGTCCACCAATAGCTTTAGTTGGACTTCCAAAAAATGCATCAGGTCTTGCTTGTACTTGATTTGTAAGGAAAACAGCTACATTATAAGTATTAGCTATGTTTTGAAGTGCATGTAAATGTTGATTTAACTTTTGCTGCCTTGTAGCTAAAGATTCTCTTCCAACATATTCTGCTCTAAAATGAGCCATCAATGAATCTACAATCACTAACCTTATATTAGTTCCACTTTGAATCAATTCATTGATTTTATCAGCCATTAACATCTGATGAGCTGAATTAAATGCTCTAGCTATGTGAATTTTCTGAAGAGTGTCTTCATGATCCATATCAAAGGCATCTGCAATTTGTTCAATTCTTTCAGGACGGAAAGTGTTTTCAGTATCAATAAAGACACATTCTCCATCAAGACCGCCATGTTCCTTTGGGAGTTGCACAGTAACAGCTAATTCGTGAGAAATTTGACTTTTACCAGACCCAAATTCGCCAAACACTTCAGTAAGAGATTGAGTCTCAATTCCTCCACCTATTAACTCATTGAAAGCTTCACTTCCAACATTAATATATCCAACATCTCGTCTTCTTTCCATTACATCATATGCAGTTTCAAAATCTATTGATTCTGCTTTTCTAGCTGCTTCAATAACTTTTTCAGCTACACCCTCGCCAATTTCTGCTTTTACAGCTAATTCTTTTGCAGTGGCTGTAGCTAATCTCATCATATCAGCAAATCCAGCATCTTTCAATTTTTGTGCTGTTTTTTCACCAACACTAGGTAAATCTTCAAGTTCCACCATTATAATCATTCCTTTAAATTATTCAATATTTTTTATATTCAATATTTTTTTTATTTGCTTTTTTAATTCATTTATAAGATTAAATCATACAATAAATCTTAAATCAGTTATAATACTTAAATCGTGAGATAATGCTTAAATCATGTTACAATACTTAAATCGAAAATAATTTTTAATATATGAATCTATAATTCCATTGAAAGAACTTTTTTAGGGTTCAATCGAATTTCTTCATTATATTCATCAAAATTAACATCAGCTATTATTTTTAAATTAAGCCCAGCTAAATTTTCAACTTTACCTTCTAAAGCTCCTTCATCGGCACTATCTTCTACAATTTCAGCTGCTTCATCAGTTGTTATACCAAGTAATTTTTCAGCTAATTTACCAAAGAATGTTATTGGAATATCTCCAGTATCATCTTTAATCCTTCCTGGAACCATTAAAAGATATTTTGGTTTTTCAACATCTTCACCACAATAATCACAGATATATTCATCTTCTTCTTGCTCTAAACGATTATTACAGTTAGGACATCTTGCAGATAAAATATTAGTTCCAAAAGCATCTTCTAAGACCCCTTCAATTTTGACATTTCTATCAGTATCTTCTAAATCATCTATATTTTTAGATTGATATAAAATATCTTCTAATTCCTCAAAAGAAGGTAATTCTTTTAAATCATCGTCAGTAGCTTTAGTGATTTTACTACCACCACTTACACTTAACTCAACTTGATCATTTCTAAAGATTACACGAGGATTTTCTAATTTTAAAGCATTTCCTAATTCATAAGGAATTTCTGCTTCTTCATTCCAAAGAGTGGTTCTTATAATCCCAGTATCATCACCAAGTTCTATAGTTCTAACTAGTCCTGGAGTTCCATCTTGTCTTTGGAATTCATTAGGATCCTGAATATCAACAATTCTAGCTATTATCTTAATATTTACATCCTCTTCATCTATATCTTCAATTTTTTTAAGAGTGTAAATCATGTCTTCAATTTCTGAAAATGTTGGTAAATCTCCAGTTTCGTTTTCATCTAAATGAATAACTCTTGCTGTCTTTCCAATATTAAGTTCAACTGCATAAAGACCCATACGAGTTCTTGCATTTTCAATTAAGAAAGGTTCTCCTATTTGGAAATTATTTTGAGCTTTTTCATCCCAAAATGATAGTCTAACAACACCAGTTTCATCAGCTAATTCACCAGAACGGACAAGTCCACTTGTACCATCATCTCTTTGAAATTCTCTAGGGTCTTGCATAGATATGATTCTACCAAGAACATCAATTTCTTCACTTTCTTCTTCAATTTCTTGAACAAGTTCTACTTTAATAGGACCTATTTGATTTTTATATTCTTTCAAAACATCAATTAAACTACTTTCTTCATCAGGATTAATTACAAATCTGGTGTTCCAGTTAGTATTAACTCCATATCCACTTTCGGCATATTCATCAAATTCAACATTTGCACCAATGATTTTGATAATATCTCCCTTATTGATTTCAAGTTGGGTGTCATCTCCCCAAAGAGTTACTCTGATTTTTTCAGTATCATCAGCTATTTCAATAGCTCTAACTGCACCTTTTCCACCATCAGCTCGTTCAAATTCAATAATATCTCGAATCTTTATTACTATACCCATTAAAGTAACATCTTTTACTTCATGAGCTTCAGCTATTTTTAAGATTTTATCTTCATATTCTGGAACTTCAAAGTCTCCTTTGATAATTCTCCCATCCCAATGAGTTAAAGAAATTTCACCATTTCTTTCTCTAGCTGAAGCACCAAGTATTTTTAATGCATCGCCTTCATTTAGTTCTAAGACATCTATTAATCTTGTGTCATTATTCCATAATGTATAGCTAATTTTTCCAGTTTCGTCTTGAAGTTCAAGAGAAGTTACTTGTCCTTCTTTACCATTTTTTTCATAAGTTCTTATACGAGGAATTCTTATAAGTCTTGCAATTATATTAACAGAAGTATCAGGTTTGATTTTTGTAATTTGAGTTATAGGTTCTTCATATTCTGGTAAATATAAATAATCCTCTGGATCAAGTGCATCAATAGTAGAACGAGGTTGTAAGTGGATTTCTTTAGTTCCAGGTCGATAGCCATCTTTAACTTCCACATTGCTTATTTGTACAACATCTCCTTCATTAATTTGTTTTAAGAGTTTTATATTTTCAGTCCATAGTACAACTCGAATTTCTCCAGTATCATCCTTTATTACGATGTTAGCTAATTTTCCAGGTTTTCCCTTTCTAGTTGTGAAAACTTTAGGATCTGAAATACTCATAACTCTACCAATAACATCAATGCGCTGAGCACCAGATTCTAATTTATCTATTTTATCCATACGATGTTCTTTACTTTCAGATCTAGCTTCATTTTTTTCAGTTATATATTCACCTACAATATTTCTAGCTATATCTAGATCATCCATGAAATCTATGTCTTTATATTCTTCTTTTAATTCATTCATTTTCTCTAAAAATTCTTCTTCAGAGATTTTATCTTTAATTTTATTATATTCATCTTGTATTTCGTTATTCATACTAAGCCCTCTTTATCTAAATAATAGTTATAATTTTATAATAAAATACCTTTTTCCTAGCAGATGGAAAGTAATATTTAAAAAAATTAAGTTTCTAAATATTGCTTTAAAATAGGATATATTTATTAAAAAGGTTTTATATCTTTGTATTCTTGTTTTAAGTACTTTGATTAAATGTTCTTTATATAATACAAAATATTATAAATTTTAATTAAATTAATAACAATACTATATTAATAATAGCTATATTATTATGTAGTTTCTTATAATATAATTATATAATTATATTATTTTATAGTATTTTTTTAATAATTTTTCAATTATATATTTATTTTAAAACAATCCATAAAGTTATTAATTTGAATATATTTTTCTAAAGTTATTAATTTAAAATATTTCTATAAAAATATGATTTAAATTATCTTTCTAAAAATATTAACCTAAAATATTTCTCTAAAAATGTTTTTAATAAATATAAATAATTTTGTATTACTTAAAAATATTTTGTAATAAGTTATATATAAATATTATTATTTTTAGAATGATATTAAAGATTATAAAATAATTTTAAAGCTATAGTAAAAATGATTTTAAAAGTATAATAATATTTAATTATAAAAATAAAATATAAAAATGAAATAAAATATGAAAATGAAATAAAATACTTTAGTAAAAAATAATAAAATAAGAATAAAATATATTGAAAATATTAAAAATAGATTAAAAAAATAGATTTAATTTAATGTCATATAATTGTAATTTAATGTTAATAAATGCAATTTAATATAATTCAGTGCAATTTAATATAATTTAATGTCAATAAATGCAATTTAATATAATTCAGTGTAATTTAATATAATTTAATGTTAATAAATGTAATCTAATATAATAAATTTAATTCAAGTAATTTAACAAATATTTCATTAATAAGCATTTTTATTTCTTTTTATCATAGTTCTCCACATTATAAGAATATCTAAAGCAAAATACCAATTCTCTACATAATCAATATCATATTCAATACGTTTGTTAATGGAAGTATTTCCTCTACACCCATGAATTTGAGCCCAACCAGTTAACCCGGGTCTGACATGGTGTTTTATCATGTATTTAGGAATATCTTGTTTGAATTTTTCTACAAAATAAGGACGTTCTGGTCTTGGACCAACTACACTCATTTCTCCTTTTAAAACATTGAAAAATTGAGGTAACTCATCAATACTCGTTTTTCTAATAAAAGATCCAATTTTTGTCTTTCGATCATCATCTTTAGTTGTCCATTCAGATTTTTCTTCTTCTTTATTCTGAATCCTCATACTTCTAAATTTATACATCATAAAAGGCTTTCTTAAATGACCAATTCTTTCTTGTTTAAAAATTATAGATCCTGGAGAGGTTAATTTAATAGCTATTGCAGTTATTAACATAATAGGAGAAGTAATAACTATAGCTATTATAGATATCACAATATCTGATGCTTTTTTCAAAAAATTATTTAATGCATCATCAAGGGGGACATAACGAACATTGATAATAGGTAAATCATCAATCATATCTACAGAAGGTTTTGCAGGAACATATCTATAATAATCAGGAATAATTTCTGCTTTTACACCATTACTTTCACAAATATCTACTAATCTTGTGAGATTATCATAATATTTAAGAGGAATAGCTATTATAACCCTATCATATTCATTATTAGCTAAAAATTCGTCTAGTTGACTAATAGTTCCTATAACTTGAGAATTTAATATTTTCTCTCCAATTTCATGATTAGGTCCTAAAAATCCACTTATAACATATCCTAAATATTTTTTTGCTGTGATTTTTTCAGCGAACTTTATAGCTAACTCACCATCACCTACAATCAAAACATGTTTTAAATTTTGATCATTAGTTCTAATATGTCTTAAAATCTTTCTAAAGGTGAATCTTTCAATAGTAGCCAATAAAGTACTGAAAATTGCAAATACAAATAAAAGTATTCGTGAGTAATCAGGTTGATCTATTACAAATAATGTAGCTATTGATATTGCAAATACCACAATATTCGCCTTAATAATTTGACTAATCTCAGGCATTATATTAGATTGATCCCTAAATGGTTTATATAATCCTAAAAAGTAGTAAGAAGTGAGATAGACTGGAATAATAAGAAGAACTAGTAAAAAATAGTTTTCAAAGGGTAAATGTCCTCCTAAAGGACCAAAAAGTGTTGTTTTAAATCTTAAAGACCAAGCTACTATAAATGCTAATATTAAAACCAAGCCATCAGTTAAAATTAATACTGCATTTAAAAATCGTTGGTTTTCCTTAATCATATTATCACATTTATTTAAAAAAATAAAGATTAGTTGAAGTATTATTTATACTTTATTTAGTTATTATTATTTAATTATTATTTATTTTTCATTAGATTATTAATTACCTTTCATAAGATTATTCTTTATTATAATTTAATTATATCTACTAATATTTATACATAACAAATAATATAAGAATAATTTTTATATTTAATTGAATAAGAGAATATAAAAAATATAAAGAAAGTATAAAAAATATAAAAAAATATAGGGAAGATATAGAAAAAATATAAAGAAAGTATAGAGAAAATATAAAAAAAGAAAAAACATTATCCTTTCTTAAAAACATTTAAAACTAATTTAATCATTAAAAGAATTCCTATACCTAAATATACAAAGAATCTAGTTATTAAAGAATATTCCTCTTTATAATGTTTATTATAAAAAAGATACATGGCTCTATAAAATTCATATATAAGTTTTGATTTCTGCTTTTTACTACTTGAACCCTTATAATGAATAATCTCTGCTTTTCCATAGTAAATAATTTTCCAGCCAGCTTTTTTTATTCTATAGCACCAATCAATATCCTCACCATACATGAAATAGTCTTCATCTAGAAGACCGATTTGAGATATGGTTTCTTTTCTAACAAGCATGAAAGCTCCAGTTAAGCTATCAACTTCATATACAGCATTTTCATCGAGATTATCTAAATTATAATCATTGAATTTTGATTTTTTATGGATTTTAGAAAAGCCAAACAGTTTATAGAAAGAATTTTTAGGATTTGGAAAGCTACGTCTAGCTGCTTTATCTAAATCTCCATTAGGGAGAAAAATCTTAGAACCGATAGCACCTACATCATCATGTTCTTTAATATAATCCAGAGAACTATCTATCGAACCTTCTTTTACTATAGTATCAGAGTTTAAAAGAAGTATATAATCTCCTTTTGATTCTTTAATAGCCATATTATTAGCTATGGCAAAGCCTTGATTAGACTTATTAGCTATTAATTTTATTTTCCCATCAGCTATTTCATTTTTAAATCTTGATTCGAGTTTTTCATAGCTAAGATCTTGAGAATCATTATCAACTACAAAAACTTCATAAGATGATTTTACAGTTTTTAAAACTGATTTAATAGCATTTTTTGTTAACTCATATGTTTTATAGTTAACAATAATTATTGATAAATCCATCTAATCACATGTTTTAAATATAATCTTATTTTTACATAATTTTTCATGTTTATTTAACTTATATCTATTTAATACATAGATATTTTAGCAATAGATATTTAACCCATAAATACTTTAGCCATAACTATTTAATCTATATTATTTTATCTATAGCTATTTAATTT
>WRCI01000065.1 GCA_009784145.1 Methanobrevibacter sp. | reverse complement strand
TCTATAAAAAATCACAAAATTCAAGGAGTTTTTGAACACCATACTTCTAGTTTAAGCCCTCAAAAGATAGAAAAACTAATAGAAAAACTTGTTAAAGGAACCTTAACTCATGAGGAAATCCATAATGATAATGGTCATGGAGCTCATATAGTTAATCCAATAGATAATTTAGAAAAAGTTGTAGTTACAGGTCCAAGAAGAGCCATAATTAAAGAAACTAACTTAGATTATTACAATGCTTCTCCAGGCGGAGATGTTATGATGACAGGACCAGTTGGTCTTATAAAAGCAGTTGAATATATTGAAACACATAAGAAAAATTAGTAATTATCTTATAAAAAATTCATTATATTAGTAATTATTATATATTATAGTTATATTATTATATTATTTTATATTATATTAATTTTAATATAAATTATAAACAATTAATATAAATTATAAATGAAATAATTTTTTATAATAATATTAATGAATTATAATTAATAATAAAAATTTATATAATAAATAAAACAGCCATTATTTTGAAAACAATATTGAATTTATTAATTAACTATTAAAAAATATGAATAAAAGGTTAAATAAACCATTATCGAGTTTAATAATAATTATAGATAAGAACTCTTAGGAGTTGGGTAACCATGTTTAAAGAAAAATCTTTTGATGCAATAAAATTTAAAAGAAAATTACAAGAAAATAGTTGGAAAAATAGTGGTGCTAAAAATTTAAGTGAATATGTTAGATATGTAAATAGAAATGCTACTAAATCAAAATTACACAGAAAGTATAAGAACTGATAAACTACTTTGATTCTCTAATTTTTTACTTTTTTAAATATATTATATTTTTTTACCTTTTTAATGATAATATGAAATTAGATCCACATATACACAGTATATATTCTGGAGATGCAATCTCAGAACCTCAAGATATTATAAAACAAGCAATAGCTATTGGTTTAGATATCATAGCTATAAGTGATCATGATACAGTTAAAGGTTCCACTTTAGCTATTGATATAGCTAAAGATATGAATGATATATTAGTTGTCCCTTCTATTGAAATTACTACAAATAAAGGACATATTCTTGGTTTTGGACTTGAAACTCTTATTTCACCAGGTTTATCTCCTGAAGAAACTGTTGAAAAAATTCATGATGAAGGTGGAATAGCTATTGTTCCCCACCCTTTTTCTCCTTATAGAAGAGGATTGTTTTTTAAAAATAAAAAAATCATGAATAGATTAACAGATTTTAATTATTCAGAGGATTTTAATGAAAATAATAACAAAAAAAATTCCAATGATGACAATAATATAAAGAATAGCTATAAAAACATAAGAATTGAAGGTGTTGAAGTTTTAAATGCAAGA
This sequence comes from Methanobrevibacter sp., assembly GCA_009784145.1. GTDB lineage: Archaea > Methanobacteriota > Methanobacteria > Methanobacteriales > Methanobacteriaceae > Methanobinarius. The sequence continues at coordinate 6,891 of WRCI01000065.1, read as the reverse complement.
TATATATTTGGATATTCTAATTATAAAGCTAATAAACTAGCTCAAAAGAAAGATTTAGCTAAAATTGGTGCTAGTGATTCTCATTTTTTAGAAGCTATTGGGAACTGTTACACAGAACTTACTGATATAGATACAGAACCTAGTGTTGATGATGTTATTGAAGCTATTAAATCTAAAAAAACAATTGCAAAAGGTAGCAGAACTTCTAATAAATTAATAGCTAAAGAAGTTATTAATAAAAAAATAAGAAGGATTTATTATTAAAAACATTTATAAATTATATTATATAACATATAATTTCATGATATCTCTATGAGACATATAAGATAATGTGTCATTATAACCATAACCTTTATATATGGTGTGTGATATATTAATTATGTTAATATAAATTTTATAAAATGAGCATTTATAATATTTATATGTTAATAATAACTTGAGCTTGAGAGCAGCCATCTCTCTTTAATAAACTGCTGTGTTTGTTTTGTTGAATGATGAGTAAAATTGAGTGAAAATAAATTGTATGGTTGAAATCAAAGCGTATTTTGATTTTTATTTTATAAGTATAATTTTTTCATATCAAAAATCATATTAAAAAAAGGTGATTTTTATGAAAAAGATATTTGGAATTTTATTATTAGTTGTTATGTTTGTTAGTACTTGTGGAAGTGCTATTGCAGTAGACATTACTTCTGAAGAAAATGATTTGGAAAATAATGAAGACGGAACTGTCAAGTTCAGTGATGAAGTCGATATGACTGCTGGCGATTCTTATGTTAGTGGTAAAAATAATGGAGATCTTGTCAAATATGACAGGGATGGTAATGTAAACTGGGATCTTCCTGGTGTATGGGATGATTACTTTAATAACCAACCTAATGAGGAATATAGAGAAATTTACGGAGAACTAAAGGAAATGGGTGCTGAATGGATCTGGGATACTGATAATACTTATGTTTATGGTATTGATGGATCTGTATTTGAAACTTGTTTTGCAGTTAACTCTGATAATGATTACAGCGATATTCCATTCTACTTTGCTGCTGATAATGCTGCAGTGATTTATTTAAATGGTGTACTTGTTGGTTATACTGAAGTAGCTATGAAAAATGGTCTTGTATTAGGTTCTGCTTATGATAAAGATGTTTTCGGATTTTTAGGCTTAGATCATGATGGATTTGATGGAAGATGGTCTGAAGGTTGGAATCATATGTATGAAATCAGTATTAATTTAAAAGCTGGAGTAAATGAGTTTATTATTATTGCTGCAAATTCTATCAGTACTAAAAATGACCCTAAAGGTTGGGATAATGATAATTATGATTTATCTAATAATCCATGTGGATTAATTTTTGGTTTTATTATTCCTAACAGTGTTGTAGAACCTGAAGTTCCTGATGAAATTGAAACTCCTGAAGAGCCTGAAACTCCTGAAGTTCCTGATGAACCTGAAGTTCCTGATGAAATTGAAACTCTTGATGAACCTGATTTAGTAGGTCCTGAACCTTTCGAAACCGATGATATGAACTTTGCTGGTTCTAATATTTTACCAGAAAGTCCAGATACTCCAATTAACCCTGAAAATAATGAGGAATCTTCTGCATCTTTAGTTGTAAATGGTGCTAATCCTCCTGCTGATGGTGTTGTTGATGCTTCTAGTGACGAAGGTGTTGTAGCTTCTGCACAGTATGGTAATATGGAAAAAACTGGTTTACCAATTGGTTTACTTGTAGCTTTATTTATGTCAATATTAATTGTAATTAGAATAAAAAAATAATTATTGAGAGAATTTGTATAATACACTATTACTTATTTTTGAGTATTATACAATTATATTATTTTTTTTATTCATTACAAATACAATATTTTTTTTAATATTTTTTCTTATTATTTTATTTTCAGATTTTCTTATTATTTTTTTAATATTTTTTTTATTATTTTTTTTCAATTTTTTTTCACTAAAAATTAGAAATTGAATTCATTTGAACAAATTATTTTATTTTTGAACATGTTCAAAAAGAGTTTTTTGCATCTTTTGTTTGATTAATAATCTTTTTTTATATTTTAATGATATAATATCTATTACGATAGTTTAGCGAAGTATTACATTATGTAATTATTTCTAATTTCTATTATACAATATTCTATAATAAAAATAAATTATCATAAAATAATAATTATATAAATAATAATATAGAAAAATCTATATCATAAAAAAAATCTATATTATATAAAAAAACATATACAAAAAAATCTTTTTCAATCATTAAAGTGTTTAAAATGTTAATAGAAGAAATAACTGAATTTTTAGCTACTTACTTTTTTTCTGGATATACGATAGTCAATACTATTATTTATGGACTAATATTAGTAATAGCTATATTTGGCATTATCAAGCTATTTGATTATTATAAGATAAATCCCACTGATTTAATACTCCCACTTATTCCATTTGTTTTTTTAGGTTCTGGTGTTAGGGCTTTAGTTGATAATGGAATATATTCATATAACTGGTTTTTAATAACACCAGGAATTTATTTTATAGTAGGTGGACTTACAATAGCTACACTTATTTTTTCTATTTATCTTGAAAGGTGGAAATCTGTTGATTTTAGATATACCCTATTTATTATAGGGATGATAATAGCTATATCTAATCTAATAAATATTAATAATTTTAATTTGATAGCCATGGCTCAAGTATTGATTATTTGGATTTTGTTTACAACTATATTTGCAGTACTTACTAAATTTTTATCATTCTTTGATATTAATTTGCCATTGTTTGATATTAGTGATTATAGAGGAAAAATAAATCTTTCTATTATTTCTGCTCATTTGTTAGATGCTTCTACTACATTCATAGCTGTAGATTATTATGGATACTTTGAACAACATATTCTTCCAGATTATATTTATAATCTTAGTGGAACAGCTATTACATTGTTTCCATTAAAAATAATTGTTATTTCTATTAGTCTCTATATTATTGATAAATATATTGATAATGAGATAATAGCTGGAACTTTAAAATTAGCTGTTTTTATATTAGGTTTAGCTCCAGGAATTAGGAATTTGTTGACTTTAGCTATTGGAGTTGTTATTTAATTTTAAATGGATTTAACTATTTTTTTTGTTAATATAATATTTTTTATAGTGTCAGATATTTATTTTTTTTAAATATAAGTTCTTTATTTTTCTAAATACAATGTCTTTTTTTTAATATCTTATTTTTATTTTTTTAAATATCAGACATTTATTTTTCTAAATATAAGTTCTTTATTTTTTTAAATATTCTATTTTTATTTTTCTAAATATAAGTTCTTTATTTTTTTAAATATTCTATTTTTATTTTTCTAAATATCAGACATTTATTTTTTTAAACATCCTATTTTGCTTTTATAAGGTCAGATATTTATTTTTATAGAATGCTCCTTCTATATATATTGTGTTTATTTTGTATATAGAGTGTTCATTTTATTCATAGAATGTTCATTTTAGTATAAAACGTTCGTTTTAGATAAAATATATATAGGCTGCTTCTTATAATAATAGATGTTATATGTAAAAATTTGAAATATTTGGATTGTTTATATTTTGAATTCTTCATATAATTATGTAGAGTGTATGATTGAAATAATCTTTGTGAAATATAGTCAAATACGTTTTTTTTATTTGTATTTGATTTTCATGAGGGTATTAAACTTTCCTTCACATTATTAATTTCATCTAATATTTATCAGATTTGAGAGAAAATATTCGTCGAAAAACAATTGTTATATTTGAAAGGCAATATTCTTGAATTAGTTGTGTTAAGTTTAGGAATAGTATTGTTATATAAACAATTGTTATATTTGAAAAACAATGGTTGTGAGAGACAATGATTGTGAATAAATAAATTATCTGATTTAAAAGATGAAATTCACTGATTAAGAAAGTATTACATTTATAAAAGTAATAAATTAGTTGGTAAGCTGCTGATTGTTCTTTTAGAATGTTTTCTTAATCAGTTTAATGTGGGGAAATAGTTTTGAATATTTATAATTGAAAATATATTTGTGAGAGAGAACTAATCTTTTCAATTACTTTAAATATTCTTATTTTTTTTATTTTTTCTTTAAAAGCTATTTTAATTTATTTTTTAATTTTCTTATTTTTTTATTTTATAATTTTATTTATATAATTTTATTTTATAATATTTTATAATTTTATTTTATAATATTTTATAATCTTATTTTATAATATTTTATAATATTTTTTTATAATATTTTTTTATTAAATAGCTAAATAATCTTTCTTTATAGATTTTCAAATAGTTTTATGAGTTTATTAAAATTTTATATAGTATTAAATTTTTATAATAATTTTTATAAAATATTAAAATTTTTATATTAGTTTTAAGATAATGTTTAATGTTATACTTTAATAAAAAATTCTACAATATATTCAATATAATAATATAACGTATTATAATTTATAATAATATAATTTATAATTAAAAAATTATAAAAAAATGATTTATATTCAAAATTACTAAAGTAAAAGGTTTTAAAAAGCATAACAAAAATAAATGGGGAATAAAAGTGCAGATAAATAATATAGAAATTTCAAAAAGCAAACTTAAACTTCCTGATGAAGTTAGGCTTTTTGATACAACTCTCCGAGATGGAGAACAAGCACCTGGGGTAGCTCTAACACCTGACGAGAAAGTTCAAATAGCTCAAAAGTTAGACAACCTTGGAGTCAATACTATAGAATATGGTTTCCCTGCAGTTTCTGAGGGAGAAAGATATGCAGCTAGACAAATCCATGATTTGGGATTAGATGCAAATATTTGTGGTTTAGCTAGAGTTTTAGAAAAAGATATTAATGCCTTGTTGGATTGTGATTTGAATTATGTACACACATTCATTGGAACATCTCCCCTTCATAGAGATTATAAACTAAAGATGTCAAAAGAAAAAGTTTTAGATAAAGCTACATCTGGTGTTGAATATGCTAAAGATCATGGATTAACTGTTGAATTTTCTGCAGAAGATTCTACTAGAACAGAAGAAGATTTTTTATTAGAAGTTTATAAAGAGATAGAATCTGCTGGAGCTGATATAATAAATGTTCCTGATACTGTTGGTGTACTTGTCCCAACAACTACAAGAGACATTATATCAACTTTGAAAGATAATCTTAATTTACCTATAAGTGTTCACTTTCATAATGATTTTGGTCTTGCAGTAGCTAATTCTATTGTAGCTATAGAATCTGGAGCAGAACAAGCTCATGTTACTGTAAATGGAATTGGTGAACGTGGAGGAAATGCATCTTTAGAAGAGTTAGCAATTACTTTAAATGTTATTTATAATATGAAAATGAAAATTGATACCACTCAACTATACAATGTTTCTGACTTTGTATCAAAACTTACTGGTATTAAAATGCCTCCAAACAAACCAGTTGTTGGAGAAAATGCTTTTGCACATGAATCTGGAATACATGTTCATGGAATACTTGAAAATGCAGCTACTTATGAACCAATACCTCCAGAACTTGTAGGTCATACTAGAAAAATAGCTCTTGGAAAACATACTGGTGCAAATGCATTAAAATCAAAACTTGATGAATATAATATAAAAATGAATGAAGATCAATTTTGTAGTGTTTATGATCAGGTAAAAGATCTTGGTGATAAAGGAAAATGCATTACTGATGCTGATTTAAAAGCTATTGCTGTAACTATCCTTGGAAAAGCAAAAGAAGAAGCAGTAAAACTTGTAGGATTGTCAGTTAGCTCCTCCTCAGGAGAAGCTGTATCTCCAACAGCTACTGTAAAACTTAATATAAATGGTGAAGAGAAAGAAACATCTTCTACTGGTGTAGGTCCAGTTGATGCTGCATTAAATGCTATTCAAATACTTGTTAAAGGAACTACTAATATTGAACTTGAAGAATATAATATTGCAGCTATTACTGGTGGTACTGATGCATTAGCTGAAGTTTTTGTCATAACTTCTGATGAAAAAGGAAATAAAGCTACTGGTAGAGCTACACGTGAAGATGTTATTATGGCTAGTGTAGATGCAGTATTGAATTCAATTAATAAAATTTTGATGATAAAAGAAGAAGGTAATTTTTAATCATATTTTTATTCTTTTAATGATAAAAGAAGAAGGTAATTTTAATCATATTTTTATTCTTTTAATGATAAAAGAAGAAGGTAATTTTTAATCATATTTTTAATCATATTTTTATTATTTTTTTCATTTTTTATTTTTATTTAGTTATTTATTGAAGATTTGCATGATTTAAATCAATTTTTTCTATCATAAACGAAACTTATATAAACTACTAGTGATATATATAACTACATAATATATCGGAGGTCAATAAATGCCAGAAGAAAATATTGTATACATAGGAAGTAAACCAGTAATGAATTATGTCCTTGCAGTTGTTACACAAATGAACAGCGGAGAATCCGATGTTATCTTAAAAGCAAGAGGACGAGCAATTAGTAGATCAGTAGACGTAGCTGAAATCGTTAGAAATCGTTTTATTCCAGATATGGATGTTGAAAATATAGATATTTCTACTGAAGAAGTTGTCGGAAACGATGGCGTTTCTACCAATGTATCTACAATAGAAATACATCTTAAAAAAGATAAATAAGATTTAAAGCTTTTTTTGTCTTTTTAATATTTTTTTTATTTTAATATTTTTTTATAATTTTTATTATTTTTTTATTATTTTTCTATATTTTTTTATTATTTTTCTATATTTTTTTATTATTTTTCTATATTTTTTTATTATTTTTCTATATTTTTTTATTATTTTTCTATATTTTTTTATTATTTTTACATATTTTTTTATAAATTCAATAATAATTTTATAAGAATA